>NZ_JBIVUT010000039.1:0-56099 GCF_044757365.1 Streptomyces sp. NPDC091289 | reverse complement strand
TACAGCGGGGCATCGGTCAGTACGGCGGCCGCCTCCGGCCAGGGGCGGGCCGTGGGGGGGGGGGGGGGGGGGGCGGGGGGGGGCGGCGGGGGCGGGGGGGGGGGGGGGGGGGGGGGGGGGGGGGGGGGGGGGGGGCGGCCCCCCCCGCCGCCCCCCCCCCCGACGGCGTCAGTAGCGCTCGATGGCCGGCGGGTCGACGTAGTCCGAACCGGACAGGCCCAGCGTGGCCTCGTAGATCTTCTTGTACGTGCCGTCCTTGACGCGGTTCTCCAGCGAGTCGCTGATGGCCTCGCGGAGCACCTTGTCGTCCTTGTTCAGGCCGACGCCGTAGGGCTCGTCGGTGAACGGCTCGCCGACGACCTGGAGCTTGCCGGAGTTGGCGGCGGCGTAGCCCTTGAGGATCGAGTCGTCCGTGGTGACGGCGTCGATCTGCTTGGTCAGCAGCTGCTGCACGCAGTCGGAGTACTTGGCCAGCTCGACGACGCTCGCGCCGTACTCCGGCTTCTTGATCTCCTGGAGCGGCGTGGAGCCGACGATCGAGCAGACCTTCTTGCCCTTCACCGACTCCTTGCCGGTGATCGACTTGTCGTCCTTGCGCACCAGGAGGGCCGCACCGGCCTTGTAGTACGGACCGGCGAAGCCGACCTGCTTCTTGCGCTCGTCGTTGATCGTGTAGGTGCCGACGTAGTAGTCGACCTGGCCCTTGGAGATGGCCGTCTCACGGACGCCGGAGTCGACGGTCTTCCACTCGATCTGCTTGTCGGAGAAACCGAGGTCGGCCGCGACCATCTTGGCGATCTCGATGTCGAAGCCCGAGCGCTCCTTGGTCGACTGGTCCTCGAAGCCGAGGAACGGCTGGTCGGCCTTGGCGCCGATGACCAGCTTGCCGCGCTCCTTGGCCTTCTTGAAGACCGGGGAGTCCAGGTCGACGCCCGTGGCTGCGGTGTACGTGGGGAGTGCGGGAGCCTCGGAGGAACCCGGCTTCGTGCCGCCCGGTTTGTCACCGGCGGAGCCCTCCTTGCCACCACACGCGGTCGCGGTCAGGGCGAGGACGGCGATGGCCGCGAGGGCGGCGGACTTACGGAGCTTCATGTGAACAATCCTTAGGTCGTAGGTCGTTGTCGTCAGTGGTGAAGGATCTTCGACAGGAAGTCCTTGGCCCGGTCGCTGCGCGGGTTGCTGAAGAACTGGTCGGGCGTCGCCTCTTCGACGACCTTCCCGTCAGCCATGAACACGACGCGGTTGGCGGCGGAACGGGCGAAGCCCATCTCGTGGGTGACGACGATCATCGTCATCCCGTCCCGGGCCAGCTGCTGCATGACTTCGAGGACCTCGTTGATCATCTCCGGGTCGAGAGCCGACGTGGGCTCGTCGAAGAGCATGACCTTCGGGTCCATCGCCAACGCCCGTGCGATCGCGACGCGTTGCTGCTGGCCACCGGAGAGCTGCGCCGGGTACTTGTCGGCCTGTGCGCCGACGCCCACCCGGTCGAGCAGGGTCCGGGCCTTCTCCTCCGCCGCCTTCTTGTCGGCCTTGCGGACCTTGATCTGGCCCAGCATGACGTTCTCCAGCACCGTCTTGTGTGCGAAGAGATTGAACGACTGGAAGACCATGCCCACGTCGGCACGCAGCCTCGCCAGCTCCTTGCCCTCCTGGGGCAGGGGCTTGCCGTCGATCGAGATCGCTCCCGAATCGATCGTCTCCAAGCGATTGATCGTGCGGCACAGCGTGGACTTGCCGGACCCGGAAGGCCCGATGACGACCACGACCTCGCCACGGGCGATGGTCAGGTCGATGTCCTGGAGCACATGCAGCGCGCCGAAGTGCTTGTTGACGTTGCTCAGTACGACCAGGTCGTTGGCCGCGGGCGCGGCGTCCTCGGCGGCCTTGGTCACTGAAACTCCGCTCATCGGCTTCTTGCTCCGTCCTCCTCGGTTGAAGAAGGACACTAATGACGCAGTGCTACCAACGTCATTACATCTGAGCGGAAATTGAGCATAACGATCCGGCGGCAACCGGACACTCCGCGTGAAGCGGGACGCCCCGCGCCGCCCCGGGGCGTACCGGGTGCATAACGGAAACCCTGCTGTAACCGGCAGGCTCTTGACTGGCATGCCGCTCATCGGCGTGGATGCCTTGAGCGAGGAAGACGCGAAGCGTCGATGAACGGAAGGTCTCGCCAAGGATCTTCCGGGTGAAGCAGGGTGAAACACGGGATAGCGCCCGGTGACACCGTGCGACGGTGGTACGAACGAACCCGCGGAGCCGGACGGCCCCGGGAGACACGGAGAGGAGGGCCATGAGACTGCTGCTCGTCGAGGACGACGACCATGTCGCGGCGGCCCTGTCCGCCGTGCTCGCCCGGCACGGATTCCAGGTCGTGCACGCCCGCAACGGCGAGGAGGCCCTGCGCGCGCTGCTGCCCGCCGAGAAGGAGCCCTTCGGGGTGATCCTCCTCGACCTCGGCCTGCCCGACCAGGACGGCTACGAGGTCTGCGGGAAGATCCGCAAGCGCACCGCGACCCCCGTGATCATGGTCACCGCCCGTGCCGACGTCCGTTCGCGCATCCACGGACTCAACCTCGGCGCCGACGACTACGTCACCAAGCCGTACGACACCGGCGAGCTGCTCGCCCGGATCCACGCCGTCGCCCGGCGCACCACCAGCGGCGAGGACACCGCGCCGACCCCCGTCGCCGCCCTGCGCCTCGGGTCGGTCGCCATCGAGCTGCCGACCCGCCGGGTCAGCGTCGACGGCACGGAAGTCCAGCTCACCCGCAAGGAGTTCGACCTGCTGGCCCTCCTCGCCCAGCGCCCCGGCGTCGTCTTCCGCCGCGAGCAGATCATCAGCGAGGTCTGGCGCACCAGCTGGGAGGGGACCGGACGCACCCTGGAGGTCCACGTCGCCTCCCTGCGCTCCAAGCTGCGGCTGCCCGCCCTGATCGAGACCGTGCGGGGCGTCGGCTACCGGCTCGTCGCGCCGTCCGCGTAACCCGGCGGGTACGTTCTCCCGGTGCGCTCCCGTCTGCTCCCGCTGCTCATCGTCCTGATGGCCGCCGTCCTGCTCACCCTCGGCTTTCCGCTCGCGATCAGCGTGGCGGCGGCCGAACAGCAGCGCCTGGTGATCGACCGGATCGACGACACCGCACGGTTCGCCGCCCTGGCGCAGTCCATCACCGGTACCTCCCCGGACAGCGAGGAGCGCCGCCGCACCCTCCAGACCGACCTGGAGCTCTACGCCTCGGTGTACGGCATCCGCGCCGGCGTCTTCTTCCCGGACGAGCGGCCCCTGGGCAAGGCCCCCGACTTCTGGACCCTGCCCGCCGAGGGGGAGGGGCGCACGGCCTTCAACGAGGCGCTGCTGGGCCGCCGCTCGCACGACCCCCCGCAGGTCTGGCCCTGGCGCGAGGGCCGCGTCGTCGTCGCCTCGCCCGTCGTGCGCGACGGCGATGTGGTGGCCGTGGTCGTCATCGACTCGCCCACCGGCGAGATGCGGTCCCGGATCCTGCGGACCTGGCTGTTCATCGGCGTGGGCGAGGCGCTGGCCCTGCTGGTCGCGGTCGGGGCGGCGGTCCGGCTCACCGGCTGGGTCCTGCTGCCCGTACGGACCCTGGACGCGGCCACCCGCGACATCGCCGGCGGCCGCATGCGCTCCCGGGTCGCCGCCTCCGCGGGGCCGCCGGAGCTCAGACATCTGGCGCGCTCCTTCAACGAGATGGCGGACAACGTCGAGGACGTGCTGGAGCAGCAGCGCGCCTTCGTCGCCGACGCCTCGCACCAGCTGCGCAACCCGCTCGCCGCCCTGTTGCTGCGGATCGAGCTCCTCGCCCTGGAGCTGCCCGAGGGCAGCGAGGAGATCGCGGCCGTGCGCACCGAGGGCAAGCGGCTGGCCCGGGTCCTCGACGACCTCCTGGACCTCGCGCTGGCCGAGCACGCCGAGGCGGACCTCCAGCTGATCGACATCGTCCCGCTCACCGCCGAGCGGGTCGCCTCCTGGCGCCCCATGGCGGAGCGGGAGGGGGTGGCCCTCGCACTGGGCGGGGCCCCGGCGGCCACCGCCTGGGCCGACCCCATCGCGCTCTCCAGCGCCCTGGACGCGGTGATCGACAACGCCCTGAAGTTCACCCCCGCCGGAGAGGCCGTCACCGTCACCGTCGCCGCCGATGCCCGCGCGGCGACCGTCGTCGTCGCCGACCGGGGCCCCGGCCTCACCGAGGCGGAGCTGGAGCGCGTCGGGGACCGCTTCTGGCGCAGCACCCGCCACCAGAACGTCAGCGGATCGGGCCTGGGCCTCTCCATCTCCCGGGTGCTGCTCGCGGCGGGCGGCGGTTCGATCGCGTACGAGCACCATGAACCGCACGGTCTGCGGGTGACCGTCTCGGTCCCCCGCGACCTGCCGGGCCGTGGCTGAGCCGAGGGGCACGGGGCGGGCAGGGTTTCAGCGCCTCACGGCTTCACCGAGCGGTAGTAGTCCTTGGCCCCGTCGTGCACGTCCAGCGGATCCGTGTAGATCGCCGTCCGCAGATCGACCAACTGCGCCGCGTGGACCTCGCGGCCGATCCGGTCCCGGCTGTTGATCACCGTCCGGGTGAAGGCCTCGGTCATGGCCGCGTCCGTACGGTCGGTCGTGACGAGCAGGTTGGCGACGGCGACCGTGGGCACCGACTGACCCTGCTGGGCCTGCGGATAGGCGTCGGCGGGCATCATGGCCGACCGGTAGAAACGGGTCGGTCCTGTCGCCGCCTGCAACTTCGCGACCAGGGCGGCCTCCAGCGGCACCAGCCGGACGGCGAAGCGCTCCGACAGCTCCTGTACGGCCGCGGTCGGCAGCCCGCCCGACCAGAAGAAGGCGTCGAGCCGGCCCTGCGTCAGCCGTACGGGCATGGTGTCGATGCCCACCGGCACCGGGGTGATGTCGTCGGCCGGATCGAGCCCCGCCGCCGCCAGCAGCCGGTCCGCGACCAGCCGCACCCCGGAGCCCTCCTGGCCGACGCCCACCCGCTTGCCCCGCAGGTCGGAGGCCTTGCGGATGTCGGAGTCGCGGGGGACGACCAGCTGGACGTAGTCGTCGTACAGCCGGACGCAGCCGCGCAGCCGCTGCGCCCCGGGCCTGCCGTCGCGCAGATAGGTCGCCACGGCGTCGGCGGTGGCGATGGTGAAGTCCGCCTCGCCCGTCGCCACCCGGGCGAGGTTCTGCTGCGACCCCTCGCTGGTCCGCAGCCGTATCGACACCTCCGGCATGTCCTTGGCGAGCGCGCCCTCCAGCCGCTCCCCGTACCGCTGGTAGACGCCGCTGGGCACCCCGGTGGAGAAGGTGAGCGTGCCGCTCGGGTCGCCCTCGTCCCCCTGGGGCTGCAGCCACCACGCGAGCAGCCCGAGCACGACCGCGAGGACGGCGCCCGTCTGCAGGGTGCGCCGGCGGCCGAATCGGGACAGAGCGTGGAACATGCGCGCGATCCTGCCAGCTCACCCGCCCCCCTGGCCAGGCTTCCCCGTGAGGCCCGGCCCACAGCGGACGGCCACGGGAGGGGCGGCGGAAGGTTGCGGAAGGCTACGGGAAGGGCCTGCCCGGCAACCGCCTACCCTTGTCCCATGAGCAGCGGCAACCGGAGCGAAGCAGTGGACGTCCAGAAGAGCTACGAGGTGCGCACCTACGGGTGCCAGATGAACGTCCACGACTCCGAACGGCTGTCGGGTCTCCTGGAGGGCGCCGGTTACGTCCGGGCCCCCGAGGGCTCCGACGGCGACGCCGACGTCGTCGTCTTCAACACCTGCGCGGTGCGGGAGAACGCCGACAACAAGCTGTACGGAAACCTCGGCCGCCTCGCGCCCATGAAGACCAAGCGCCCCGGGATGCAGATCGCCGTCGGCGGCTGTCTCGCGCAGAAGGACCGCGACACCATCGTCAAGCGGGCCCCCTGGGTCGACGTCGTCTTCGGCACCCACAACATCGGCAAACTGCCGGTCCTCCTGGAGCGCGCCCGCATCCAGGAAGAGGCGCAGATCGAGATCGCCGAGTCCCTGGAGGCGTTCCCCTCCACGCTCCCCACCCGCCGCGAGTCCGCCTACGCCGCGTGGGTCTCCATCTCGGTCGGCTGCAACAACACCTGCACGTTCTGCATCGTCCCGGCGCTGCGCGGCAAGGAGAAGGACCGCCGCACCGGCGACATCCTGGCCGAGATCGAGGCCCTGGTGGCCGAGGGCGTCTCCGAGATCACCCTGCTCGGCCAGAACGTGAACGCGTACGGCTCCGACATCGGCGACCGCGAGGCCTTCTCCAAGCTGCTGCGTGCCTGCGGCGCCATCGAGGGCCTGGAGCGCGTCCGCTTCACCTCGCCGCACCCCCGCGACTTCACCGACGACGTCATCGCCGCCATGGCCGAGACGCCGAACGTGATGCCGCAGCTGCACATGCCGATGCAGTCCGGTTCGGACCGCATCCTTAAGGCGATGCGCCGCTCCTACCGCCAGGACCGCTTCCTGGGAATCATCGAGAAGGTGCGCGCCGCGATGCCGGACGCCGCCATCTCCACGGACATCATCGTGGGCTTCCCCGGCGAGACCGAGGAGGACTTCGAGCAGACGATGCACGCCGTCCGGGAGGCGCGTTTCGCCAACGCGTTCACCTTCCAGTACTCCAAGCGTCCCGGGACCCCCGCCGCCGACATGGACGGCCAGATCCCCAAGGAGGTCGTTCAGGAGCGGTACATGCGCCTGTCCGCCCTCCAGGAGCAGATCTCCTGGGACGAGAACAAGAAGCAGGTCGGACGCACCCTGGACGTCATGGTCGCGGAGGGCGAGGGCCGCAAGGACGGCGCCACGCACCGCCTCTCCGGCCGCGCCCCCGACAACCGTCTCGTCCACTTCACCCAGCCCGGCCAGGACGTGCGCCCCGGTGACGTGGTGACCGTCGAGATCACCTACGCCGCCCCGCACCACCTGCTCGCCGAGGGCACGCCGCTCGCCGTACGGGCGACCCGCGCGGGCGACGCCTGGGAGAGGCGCAGCACCGAGGCCGCCGCCAAGCCCGCCGGAGTGATGCTCGGCCTCCCGGGCATCGGCGCCCCGGACCCGCTCCCGGCCGCCGCGGCCCCGGCCTGCGGCATCGGCTGACGGCTTCGGCTGACGGCTTCGGGCGGCGGCTTCGGGCGGCGGCTTCGGACGGGCGTGGCTCGGACCACGGCCCGCCCGCGGGACCGGACCACGGCCCGCCCGCGGGACCGGAGCACGGCCCGGCCCGCGGGACCGGCCGACGGCACCCGACAAGTACGCTGACCGGCATGCTTGTCGCCGCCGCCGTGTGCCCCTGTCCGCCCCTCCTGGTGCCCGAGGTCGCCGCCGGGGCCGCCCCCGAGCTCGACGCCGCGCGGGACGCGTGCCTCGACGCCGTGGGGGTGCTCGCCGCCTCCCGCCCGGACCTGCTCGTCGTCGTGGGTCCGGGCGACGACCGGTCCGCCGGGACCTACCCGGCGGGGGCGCACGGCTCCTTCCGGGGCGTCGGCGTGGACCTCGACGTGACGCTCGGCGACGCACCGCGCGGAGCCGCCGCCCCGGACCGGCCGCTGCCGCAGTCCCTGACCGTGGGCGCGTGGCTGCTGGGCCGGGCCCGATGGACGGGCGCCCCCGTCGAAGGGCTCGCCGTGGCGGAGCGCGAGGCCGCCGAGGAGTGCGCCGAGTCCGGACGTACCCTCGCCCGACGGGCCGAACGGGTCGCGCTCCTGGTGATGGGCGACGGCAGCGCCTGCCGCACCCTCAAGGCCCCCGGCTACCTCGACGACCGGGCCGCCGCCTTCGACCTACGGGCCACCGAAGCGCTCGGCTCCGCGGACCTCGACACCCTCGCGGCGCTCGACGCGACGCTCGCCCACGAGCTCAAGGCGGCCGGACGGGCCCCCTGGCAGCTGCTCGCCGGCGCCGCGCGGGACGCCGGGCTCGCCGGACGGCTGCTGTACGAGGACGCCCCGTACGGCGTGGGCTACACCGTCGCCGCCTGGTCCTGAGCCGCCTGGTCCTGAACAGACCGACGGCGGCACCGGAGAGATCCGGTGCCGCCGTCGAGGGCCTGCCGCGGTCGGGGGCCCGCCGCTGCCGGGTCAGGAAGCGGGCGGCGGAGGGGGAGGCGTGCTGCCGGGGGTGCCCCCAGGAGTGCCCCCGTCCTTCTGCCCCAGCTTGTCCACGGCCTCCTTGGCCTTGCGCGTACCCGAATCGATCTTGTCGCTGTATTTGCCCTTGGTCTTCTGGTCGACCGTGCGCGCGGCCTTGTCGAGGCCCTGCTCGATCTTGCCCCCGTGCTGCTGCGCGAGGTCGCCGACCTTGTCCTTGGCCGGTCCCAGCTTGGCCTTCAGGTTGTCCAGGAACCCCATTGGGTCACCTTCCGTGCAGTGAGGACTGTTCGCGGGAGCGTTCTCCCGCCCCCATTGTCCGTCACCTGTCCGTTCCTGCCGTTTTTACTCGCCCTATAGCGCTCTCCGGTGTGTTCGGGACGGCCCGGATATTTGGGAGACTGTCCGGGTGACCCCTCCCGCTTCCGCCCCCCGCGTCATCACCGTCGTAGGCCCCACCGCAGCCGGAAAATCGGATCTGGGGGTCTTTCTCGCCCAGCGGCTCGGCGGCGAGGTGATCAACGCCGATTCCATGCAGCTCTACCGGGGGATGGACATCGGCACCGCGAAGCTGACGCTCCCCGAGCGCGACGGCGTGCCGCACCGGCTGCTGGACATCTGGGACGTCACCGAGGCCGCCAGCGTCGCCGAGTACCAGCGCCTGGCCCGCCTGGAGATCGACCGGCTGCTCGCCGAGGGACGCACCCCCGTCCTGGTCGGTGGCTCCGGGCTGTACGTGAAGGGCGCCATCGACGCCCTGGAGTTCCCCGGTACGGACCCCGAGGTGCGCGCCCGCCTCGAAGCGGAACTGACCGAGCGCGGCTCGGGCGCCCTGCACGAACGCCTCACCGCCGCCGACCCGGACGCCGCCCGGTCCATCCTGGCGAGCAACGGCCGCCGTATCGTGCGCGCCCTCGAAGTCATCGAGATCACCGGCAAGCCCTTCACCGCCAATCTCCCCGGCGACGAGCCGGTCTACGACGCCGTGCAGATCGGCGTCGACGTGGACCGCCCCGAACTGGACGAGCGCATCGCCCTGCGCGTGGACCGGATGTGGGAGGCGGGGCTCGTGGACGAGGTGCGCGCCCTGGAGGCGTCCGGGCTGCGCGAGGGACTCACGGCCTCGCGGGCCCTCGGCTACCAGCAGATCCTCGCGGCGCTCGCGGGGGAGTGCACCGAGGATCACGCGCGGGCCGAGACCGTGCGCGCCACCAAGCGCTTCGCCCGCCGTCAGGACTCCTGGTTCCGCCGCGACCCGCGCGTCGTATGGCTCGGCGGCGGACACCGTGACCGGGGGGAACTCCCGGACCGGGCGCTGACGTTGGTCGAACGAGCGGTCACAGCCTGATCACGTGATGGCATCGGGAAGCTCCGCCCGTCAATTCGGCACCCGTGATCGTGCCATCATCGAGCATCGATCCACCAGTGGAGTCCGAGTTGGGAGGGCGCGTGGCGATGGAGGCCGGCCCTCGCGACACGGAGCAGCGCGACACAGAGCACGACGTGCCATCACAGCGGGAGACCGCGGGGCGGCTGAGCCCGGACGGGCCCGACGAGCAGGACCTGACCCCCGAGGTCGAGGTCGAGCTGCGGCCCACCCGCAAGCTGCGGATCTGGCAGCTCGCGCCCATCGTCATGCTGGCCGCGGTCGGCTCGCTGATGTTCGCCTTCCCCCTCGCCTTCGAGTTCGGTGACGGTGGCGCGATCGTCGCCATGCTGGGGCTCCTGATCAGCTGCTGCGCGGCCGGCTGGGGCATGATGGCGGCCCGCCGCGTCGGTCACACCTGGCCGGGACTGCCCTCCCGCGGCTCCGGCGACCGCCCCGACTGGCGGGTGATCGCGCTGTACGCCGCGACCGGCATCGCTCTGGTCGCCCTCGCCGTCTGGCGTGTGGCCCGCCTGCGCTGACGGCGTCGCGGCGAGGCCCGTACGACCGGGCCGCTCGTGCGGGTGGTCGGCGCCGCCTCGTACAGTTGGCGTGTGAGCACCTCGCAGATCGCCTTCCTCAAGGGTCACGGCACCGAGAACGACTTCGTGATCGTCCCGGACCCGGACAACGCCCTCACGCTGCCCGCAGCCGTCGTCGCCCGGCTCTGCGACCGCCGGGCCGGCATCGGCGGGGACGGCCTGCTGCACGTCGTGCGGTCCGCCGCGCACCCCGAGGCCCGGGACATGGCGGAGACGGCCGAGTGGTTCATGGACTACCGCAACGCGGACGGCTCGATCGCCGAGATGTGCGGCAACGGCGTCCGCGTCTTCGCCCACCACCTCCAGCGCGCCGGCCTCGTCGAGGAGGGCGACCTCACCGTCGCCACCCGGGGCGGACCCAAGCGCGTGCACCTCGCCAAGAACGGCGACATCACGGTCTCCATGGGACGCGCCCTGCTGCCCGAGGACAGCGTCACCGTCAGCGTCGGCGACCGCAGCTGGCCCACCCGCAACGTCAACATGGGCAACCCGCACGCGGTCGCCTTCGTCGACGACCTGGACCACGCCGGTGACCTGTTCACCGCCCCGCCCATCAGCCCCGGGGCCGTCTACCCCGAAGGCGTCAACGTCGAGTTCGTCGTCGACCGGGGCCCGCGCCACGTCTCCATGCGCGTCCACGAGCGGGGCTCCGGCGAGACCCGCTCCTGCGGCACCGGCGCCTGCGCGGTCGTCGTCGCCACCGCCCGCCGCGACGGCGCCGACCCCGCCGTGACCGGTCTCCCCGTCACGTACCGGGTGGATCTCCCCGGCGGCACCCTCGTCATCACCGAGCACCCCGACGGCACGATCGACATGACCGGCCCCGCCGTGATCGTCGCCGAGGGCGTCATCGCCCCGTCCTGGCTCGAAACCCTCTGAGGAACCGCCCGCTCGAAACGGTGATCGGTCCGGGCTTCGCTCGAATGGGTGATCCGTTTCACGCTGGGCGAGAGCTGGACTGCGCCACGTGGTGGGGTCGATAGCATCAAGCACCGGCCCCGAGGGGCATCCGCCCCTCCCCAGCGCCGGTCGACGTCGCCGGAGGTGCCCATGAGTGCAGAGGCCGCCGATCCGGGCGCTCCCCTTCGCAGGCGGAGCCGCCCCCGGATCGATCTGCGCAGACTGGGCCGGGTGGCACTGCGCGGCCCGGTCTCCCGCGACCGGCTGCCCGACGCCATCGGCCATGTCGCCGAGGCGCACCGCGCCCACCACCCCGACGCCGACCTCACCATCCTGCGCCGGGCCTACGTCCTCGCGGAGTCCTCGCACCGCGGCCAGATGCGCAAGAGCGGCGAGCCGTACATCACGCACCCGCTGGCCGTCACCCTGATCCTCGCCGAGCTCGGCGCCGAGACCACCACCCTCACCGCCTCCCTGCTCCACGACACCGTCGAGGACACGGAAGTGACTCTCGATCAGGTACGCGAGCAGTTCGGCGACGAGGTCTGCTATCTCGTCGACGGCGTCACCAAACTGGAGAAGGTCGACTACGGCGCCGCCGCCGAACCGGAGACCTTCCGCAAGATGCTCGTCGCCACCGGCAACGACGTCCGGGTCATGTCGATCAAGCTCGCGGACCGGCTGCACAACATGCGCACCCTCGGCGTGATGCGCCCCGAGAAGCAGGCCAGGATCGCCAAGGTCACCCGGGACGTCCTCATCCCGCTCGCCGAACGGCTCGGCGTGCAGGCGCTCAAGACCGAGCTGGAGGACCTGGTCTTCGCGATCCTGCACCCCGAGGAGTACGAGCACACCCGCGCCCTGATCGCCGCCGCGGCAGGCCCGGACGCCCCCCTCGACACCATCGCCGGCAACGTACGGCACACCCTGCGGGACGCCGGCATCAGCGCCGAAGTCCTCATCAGGCCCCGCCACTTCGTCTCCGTGCACCGGGTCCGCAGGAAACGCGGCGAACTGCGCGGCACCGACTTCGGCCGACTGCTCGTCCTGGTCGGCGAGGACGCCGACTGCTACGCCGTCCTCGGTGAACTGCACACCTGCTTCACCCCGGTGATCTCCGAGTTCAAGGACTTCATCGCCGCCCCCAAGTTCAACCTGTACCAGTCGCTGCACACCGCGGTCGTCGGCCCCGAGGGCGCCGTCGCCGAAGTCCTCATCCGTACCCACCGGATGCACAAGGTCGCCGAGGCGGGCGTCGTCGCGCTGGGCAACCCGTACGCCCAGGACCACACCGCCGCCCCGCAGGCCGAGCCGTCCGACGAGCGCGCCGACCCGACCCGGCCCGGCTGGCTCTCCCGGCTGCTGGACTGGCAGGAGTCCGCCACCGACCCCGACACCTTCTGGACCACCCTGCGCGACGACCTCGCCCAGGACCGCGAGATCACCGTCTTCCGCACCGACGGCGGCACCCTCGGGCTGCCCGCCGGGGCCAGCTGCGTCGACGCCGCCTACGCGCAGTACGGCGACCGGGCCCACACCTCCATCGGAGCCCGGGTCAACGGCCGCCTCGCCACCCTGAGCACCGTCCTCAGCGACGGCGACACCGTGCAGCTGCTGCTCGCCCAGGACACCGGATCCGGCCCCTCGCCCGACTGGCTCGACCATGTGCGCACCCCCGCCGCCCGGATCGCGATCACCGGCTGGCTCACCGACCACCCCGACGAGGCCAAGCCCACCCCCTCGACCACGACGCCCGTGGACGCGGACGGACCCGGCCGGGCCGAGCCCGCCGCCGGCGCCCCGGAACGCGAGCCCCAGGCCACGGCACCGCCGCGCACCCGGTCCGGCCCCCGTGCCACCGGTGTCCTCGTCGACGGGGCGGGCGGTCCTGTGCGCCTGGCCGGCTGCTGTACGCCGGTGCCCCCCGACGAGCTGACCGGCTTCGTCGTCCGCGGCGGCGCGGTCACCGTGCACCGCCGCGAGTGCCCCGCCGTGGCCGCCATGCAGGAGATCGGCCGCGCCCCGGTCGGGGCCCGCTGGGCGGACGCCGAGGGCCGGGAGTCCGACGCGGGCTGCCGGGTCACCCTCGTCGCCGAGTCCTTCGGCCGCCCCCGGCTCCTCGCCGACCTCACCGAGGCCATCGCCACCGCCGAGGCGGCGATCGTCTCCGCCACCGTGGAGCCCCCCAGCGAACAGCGGGTCCGCCACACCTACACCCTCCAGCTCCCCCACGCGGCGGGTCTTCCCGCCCTGATGCGCGCCATGCGTGAGGTCGCCGGGGTCTACGACGTCAGCCGCGCCCAGCATCCGGCCCCGGCCCCGGCCGGCTGAGCAACCACGTGTCGAGCGCCTCGGCCCCGGCCGGGGCGCTCCCCCCACGGGCGGCGCGTTCTCGTTCGGGTGGTGCGGCGCGCGGCTCCCCGCCGGGACCGCCGAGCGCTGATAGCGGTAGTCCATGCCGCTCCTGACCCGCCGCCTGCGCGCCGCCCTGCTGGCGACCGCCTCGGCCACTCTCGTCGCTGCCACCCTGCCCGCCCCCGAGCCCCTGGGCATCGGCGACCGGCTCTTCCCTGAGCTGGGCAACCCCGGATACGACGTACTCGCGTACGACATCGCCCTCACGTACCACGGCAGCAACACCGAGCCCCTGGACGCCGTCACGAAGATCAGGGCCCGCACCACCGCCCCACTGGACCGGATCAACCTCGACTTCGCCCGGGGCACCGTCCACGGGGTCGAGGTCAACGGTCTCGCCGCCGACTTCGGCAGCAAGAGCGAGGACCTCATCGTCCAGGCCCCCCGCCGCCTCCCCGCGGGCGTACCGCTGAACATCACCGTCCGGCACACCAGCGACCCGAGCGGATCCGGGGACGACGGCGGCTGGGTGCGTACCGCCGACGGGCTCGCCATGGCCAACCAGGCCGACGCCGCCCACCGCGTCTTCCCGAGCAACGACCACCCCTCGGACAAGGCGTACTTCACCTTCCGGATCACCGCCCCCGAGAAGCTGACGGCGGTCGCGGGCGGTCTGCCCGCGGGGAAGACCCGGAGCGGGGCCACCACCACCTGGACCTACCGCACCGAGCACCCCATGGCCACCGAACTGGCCCAGGTCTCCATCGGCAGCTCCGCCGTCCTGCACCGCACCGGACCGCACGGACTGCCGGTGCGCGACGTCGTCCCGGCCGCCGACCGGAAGACGCTGGAGCCCTGGCTGAAGAAGACCCCGGCCCAGCTGGAGTGGATGGAGAAGCAGGTCGGCCGCTACCCCTTCGAGACGTACGGGGTGCTCGTCGCCGACAGCCCCATCGGCTTCGCCCTGGAGACCCAGACGCTCTCGCTGTTCGGGAAGTCGTTCTTCACCGAGCCCGGCTACCCGGAGTGGTACGTCGACTCGGTGATGATCCACGAGCTGGCCCACCAGTGGTTCGGCGACAGCGTCTCGCCCGCGAGCTGGTCCGACCTGTGGCTCAACGAAGGACACGCCAGCTGGTACGAGGCCCGGTACGCCG
This sequence comes from Streptomyces sp. NPDC091289, assembly GCF_044757365.1. Lineage (NCBI taxonomy): Bacteria > Bacillati > Actinomycetota > Actinomycetes > Kitasatosporales > Streptomycetaceae > Streptomyces > Streptomyces sp. NPDC091289. Next base: position 41,617 of record NZ_JBIVUT010000039.1, on the reverse strand, counting down.
AGGAGAACGGCGGCGGGACCCTGGAGCGGCGGATGCGGCAGGCGTACGAGCTCTCCGACGGCTGGCGCGCGGACGGCGGCCCTCCGGCGCACCCGGACGGACCGGCCCCGGGGCAGAAGCTCAGCCTGTTCCGCCCGGTCATGTACGACGGCAGCGCACTGGTGCTCTACGCGCTGCGCCAGGAGATCGGCGAGGCCGCCTTCGACCGGCTGGAGCGCACCTGGGTCCGGGTGCACCGGGACTCCACGGCGACCACCGCGGACTTCACCCGGCTGGCGTCCGGCGTCGCGGGACGCGACCTGACCGCCTTCTTCGACGGCTGGCTGTACGGCGAGAAGACCCCGCCGATGCCCGGACACCCCGACTGGAGCAGCGCGAAACCCGCGTGACGGGCCCGGTGGGGCCGTGCCACTATCGACGCGTCGGCGCGGCGGACCGCACCGGAGGTCCCGGAAGGGAATCATCCGGGAAGATCACACGTTGTGACTGACGTAAAGACTTCTATCGACGTAAGGATCCAATGACCTCCTCTTCTTCCCTTCCCCAGGACGCGCAGGACGCGCAGAGCGCCACGGAGAACACCCCCGAGAGCCTCACCGAGAGCCTTCGGGCCGACGCCCTGATGGAAGAGGACGTCGCCTGGAGCCAGGAGATCGACGGAGCACGCGACGGCGACCAGCTGGACCGCTCCGAGCGTGCCGCGCTGCGACGCGTGGCCGGTCTCTCCACGGAGCTCGAGGATGTCACCGAGGTCGAGTACCGCCAGCTGCGCCTGGAGCGCGTGGTGCTGGTGGGCGTCTGGACCTCGGGGACGGTGCACGACGCGGAGATCTCCCTCGCGGAGCTCGCCGCACTCGCCGAGACGGCGGGCGCACAGGTGCTCGACGCGGTGTACCAGCGGCGCGACAAGCCCGACCCGGCCACCTACATCGGCTCGGGCAAGGCGCTGGAGCTCCGCGACATGGTGCTCGAATCCGGTGCCGACACCGTCGTCTGCGACGGTGAGCTGAGCCCCGGCCAGCTGATCCACCTGGAAGACGTCGTCAAGGTGAAGGTGGTCGACCGGACCGCGCTGATCCTCGACATCTTCGCCCAGCACGCCAAGTCCCGAGAGGGCAAGGCGCAGGTCTCGCTGGCCCAGATGCAGTACATGCTGCCGCGGCTGCGCGGCTGGGGTCAGTCGCTCTCCCGTCAGATGGGCGGCGGCGGTTCCAGCGGCGGTGGCGGCATGGCCACCCGTGGACCCGGTGAGACCAAGATCGAGACGGACCGGCGACGGATCCGCGAGAAGATGGCGAAGATGCGCCGGGAGATCGCGGAGATGAAGACCGGCCGCGAGATCAAGCGCCAGGAGCGCAAGCGCAACAAGGTGCCCTCCGTCGCCATCGCCGGATACACCAACGCGGGCAAGTCCTCGCTGCTCAACCGCCTGACCGGGGCCGGTGTCCTGGTGGAGAACTCGCTGTTCGCCACCCTGGACCCGACCGTCCGCCGGGCCGAGACGCCGAGCGGCCGCATCTACACCCTGGCCGACACCGTCGGGTTCGTCCGGCATCTGCCGCACCACCTCGTCGAGGCGTTCCGCTCCACCATGGAGGAGGTCGGCGAGTCCGATCTCATCCTCCACGTGGTGGACGGCTCCCACCCGGTGCCGGAGGAGCAGCTCGCCGCGGTGCGCGAGGTGATCCGGGATGTCGGCGCGGTGAATGTGCGCGAGATCGTCGTGATCAACAAGGCGGACGCGGCGGACCCCCTGGTCCTCCAGCGGCTGCTGCGCAACGAGAAGTACGCCATCGCGGTCTCGGCCAGGACCGGTGCCGGCATCGACGAGCTGCTCGCGCTCATCGACGCCGAGCTGCCCCGTCCTTCCGTCGAGATCGAGGTGCTCGTGCCGTACATCCAGGGGGCGCTGGTCTCCCGGGTGCACGCCGAGGGCGAGGTGCTCTCCGAGGAGCACACCGCCGAGGGCACCCTGCTCAAGGCCCAGGTCCACGAGGAGCTGGCAGCCGAGCTCGGGACGTTCGTCCCCGCCGCGCACTGACGGCGGCCCGACAGCCGAAGGCCCGGCCCAAACTCTCCAGAGAGTTTGGGCCGGGCCTTCGGCGTACGGTCGGCGTCCGGGACTACCGGCCCTCGAACTTGTCGCTGATCATCGAGAAGGTGCGCCGGGCGTCCTCACCGAGCTGAGGACCGGCCAGCCAGCCCGAGGTGACCGGGCCGATCGAGGTGTTGGACACCAGCATCGACTTCCCGTCAGGACCGGCGACGAACCAGCCGCCACCGGAGGAGCCGCCGGTCATCGTGCAGCCGATCCGGTACATGGTCGGGGTGCCCGGGGCGATCGAGAGCCGGCCGGGACGGTCGACGCACTGGTGCATCAGCAGACCGTCGTACGGCGGACCGGCCGGGTAGCCCCAGGCGCCCATGCCGCTGATCTGCTGGACCTCCGGAGCGTCGAAGGAGACCGGCAGCGCGTTGCCCACCGTCTCCTCCAGCGACTTCGTGCCCTTCTCGGGCTTCACGTGCAGGATCGCGTAGTCGTACGGTGCTCCCGCGCCGCCCGTCGGGCCGCCGCCGGAGATCCACTCACCGGAGGACGCGGCCCAGTCCGCCCAGTAGGTGCCGTAGGGGGCGATCTCCTGCGGCTGCGCGGTCCGCAGCTGCGCCGCGTTCTTGCCCTGGTCGTTGTACGAGGGCACGAAGACGATGTTGCGGTACCAGCCGCCGCCCGCGCCCGCGTGCACACAGTGCCCGGCGGTCCACACGAGGTTCGACCGGCCCGGGTTCTTCGGGTCCTTCACGACCGTGCCCGAGCAGACCATGGAGCCCTTGGGCGAGTCGAAGAAGACCTTGCCGACCGGGGCGGCGTGCCGGTGGTACGGCAGCTTCTCCGGCTTCGCCCGCACCGGCGCGGGCTCCGGGTCGCTGACGCCCTGCCCGGCGGAGAGGTCACCGGCCGACATCGTCTTGGCGGGCTCGTCGGCCGTGGCCATCCGGTCCGGCTTCCACAGGCCGTCGATGACCGGGTTGACGAAGTCCTCGGCCTTGCGGAGCCAGCCGTCCTTGTCCCAGTTCTTCCACCCCCCGTCCTTCCACTTCTCCGGGTCCACCCCGTGCTTCTCCAGGGCGTCGCCCAGATCACCGGGAAGACCGGCGGCGGGGTCCTTGTCGGGAGCCCCGTCGGTGGCCGACGGCTTCGCGGCGGCGGCGTCCTCCTCCGGGCCGCAGGCCGTGGCCGTCAGTGTGAGCGCCGCGACGAGGCCGGTGGCGGCCAGCAGCGGACGTATCGATCGCATGGAAGAGATCCCCCTGAGAACCTGAGTCGTGCGTTGGTACGTGTGCATGGATGGGTGCACGGATATGCGGTCGTGCATTCTGTCATGTGCTTGTCATGTGTGGATCCGGGGTTCACCGCCGGTCATCCGCGGCCCCCGGACGGCGACTGCCGTGCCGGGGGCCGCGGAAGAGAGATTCCGTGCGGAGAATCCCGCTGCCGGGGCCTACTGACCCGCGTACTTCTCGCTGACCGCGCGGTAGATGCCCTCGGCCTCCTTGCCGAGCCGCGGACCGGCCAGCCAGCCCGCCGTGACCGGGCCGATCGAGGTGTTCGAGACCAGGGCGGGCTTGCCGTCCTTGCCCGCCGCGACCCAGCCGCCGCCGGAGGAACCGCCGGTCATCGTGCAGCCGATGCGGTACATCGTGGGCTGGTCCTGGAAGACGGAGAGCCGGCCCGGCTTGTCCTGGCACTGGAGCAGCTTCTGACCGTCGAACGGCGGCGCGGCCGGGTAGCCCGTGGCCGTCATGCCGGCGATCTCCGGCACGGCGGGAGCGTTGAACTCCACCGGCAGCGCCGAACCGACCGTCTCCTCCAGCGACTTGCCGCCCGCGCCCTTCTCCGGCGTCACATGCAGCACCGCGAAGTCGTACGGGGCCCCCTGGCCGCCGACCGCGGCGCCCTGGGCGATCCACTGCTCGGAGGTCTGGGCCCACTGGCCCCACCACACGCCGTACGGAGCGATCTTCTCCTTGGGCGCGGACTCCAGCTGGTCCAGCGACAGGCCGTCGTTGTTGTATGCCGGGACGAAGGCGATGTTGCGGTACCAGCCGCCCTTCTTGCCCGCGTGCACACAGTGCCCGGCGGTCCACACCATGTTGGACTTGCCGGGGTTCGCCGGGTCCTTCACCACGGTCGCGGAACAGACCATCGAGCCCTGCGGGCCGTCGAAGAGCAGCTTCCCGGACTCCGGGGCGTTGTCGTGGTACGGCGTCGCGACACCGGCGGCCTTGACCGGGGCCGGCGTCGGGTCCGTCACGCCGTCGTCGCCCGAGATGTCGTTGTCGACCGGGTTCTCCGGGGGCTTGTCGGCCTCCCGCATCCGGTCCGGGTCCCACAGACCGTCGATGATCGGGTTGACGAAGTCCTTGGCCTCACGCAGCCACTTGTCCTTGTCCCAGTTCTTCCACTCACCGTCCCGCCACTTGTCGGGGTCGATCCCGTGTTCCTTGAGACGGTTCTTGAGGTCGTCCGGAATGGTGACCTTGCCGTCGGACGGCTGTTCGGCGGAGGCGCTGGGCGTGGAGCCCGCGTTGTCCTCCTCCGGGCCGCACGCGGTGGCGGTGAGAGCCAGCACGGCGGCGACGGCGGTCGCGGCGAGCGCCGAGGAGGGCATGCGCCGAGCGCGCCTCCCGCGCCGTGCGGTATCGGTCGGGCGAATGGGTCGCATCTCGTGATCCCCCTGGGACTTCGTCACTCGGTACTCGTACTGCATTGCGGACACTTCGGGCGCCGGAGCAGGTGCTTCCGCGCCGCTGTGCGGCCCCCACTATGCCGGTGCCGATGGTGACGGCGCGCGGCAGGTCCGCGGTTCCGTCGCCGCGAGGATGTTCCGATTTACCCGTGATCCATGGCGGACGGCGTCGTTGGTACGTACGGGGGACACCAGGACAGCGTTCACTCCCTCGGTGCGTCCGCGCGAAATCGTACCGACGTGCAACGCAACTGTTACCGCAGGAGGATCAAGAGCCGTGTCCGTGACCGAACCCGCACCGGTGGCGCCGCCCTCCGCGCACGAAGGCATCCTCCGCCGGCAGACCCTGCGCGAATCGGCGGCCCGCACCTACGCGCGGTCCCTGCCGATCGTCCCGGTGCGCGCCCGCGGGCTCACCATCGAGGGCGCGGACGGACGGCGCTATCTGGACTGCCTGTCGGGAGCGGGCACCCTGGCGCTCGGGCACAACCACCCCGTCGTGCTCGAAGCCATCCGCAAGGTCATCGACTCCGGCGCGCCCCTGCACGTGCTGGACCTCGCCACCCCGGTCAAGGACGCCTTCACCACCGAGCTGTTCGCCACGCTGCCCCGGGAGCTCGCCGACAACGCCCGCATCCAGTTCTGCGGCCCCGCCGGCACGGACGCCGTGGAGGCCGCGTTCAAACTGGTCCGCGCCGCGACCGGCCGCACCGGACTACTGACCTTCACCGGCGCCTACCACGGCATGACCGCCGGCGCCCTGGAGGCCTCCGGCGGCGCCACCGACGTACGGGTCACCCGGCTGCCCTTCCCGCAGGACTACCGCTGCCCGTTCGGGACCGGCGGCGAGCGCGGCGCCGCTCTCGCCGCCCGCTGGACCGAACACCTCCTGGACGACCGCAAGGGCGGAGTGCCCGCCCCGGCCGGGATGATCGTGGAGCCGGTCCAGGGCGAGGGCGGCGTCAACCCCGCCCCGGACGCCTGGCTGCGCCGCATGCGCACGATCACCGCGGACCGCTCCATTCCGCTCATCGCCGACGAGGTGCAGACCGGGGTCGGCAGGACCGGCGCCTTCTGGGCCGTCGAGCACAGCGGCGTCGTGCCCGACGTCATGGTCCTCTCCAAGGCGATCGGCGGTTCCCTGCCCCTCGCGGTGATCGTCTACCGCGCTGAGCTGGATCTTTGGCAGCCGGGCGCACACGCGGGTACGTTTCGTGGCAACCAGCTCGCCATGGCGGCGGGCGCGGCCACGCTCGCGTACGTCAGGGAGAATCAACTGGCGGACCGCGCGGCGGTCCTGGGGGCCCGGATGCTCGCCCGTCTCAGGGAACTGAGGGCGCATCACCCGGGCATCGGTGACGTACGGGGGCGGGGACTGATGATCGGCCTGGAGCTGGTGGATCCCGAGAGCGCGCCCCTGCCCGCCGAAGCCGGCGACCCCGCCCCGGCCCCGCCGCCCGACCCGGCCCTCGCCCTCGCCGTCCAGCAGGAATGCCTGCGCCGCGGCCTCATCGTCGAACTGGGCGGCCGGCACGACGCCGTGGTCCGCCTCCTGCCGCCCCTCACCCTCACCGACGAGCAGGCGAGTGCCGTCGTCGACCGTCTCGCCGACGCGCTGGCAGCCGCGACACGCTCCCCGCACCGTCGGACCACCGCCGGGCCGACCACCTGATCCCGGAATCCCCACAAGGAAGAACGCCGTGAACCCCACCCCCGCGTCCGAGGCCGACGGCCCCGGTACCCCCCAGCACCGAGGGCAGGACGGACCGGCCGCCCCCGGCACGGTCGAGGCGACGACCGTGCCCCGTCAGAAATCCGCGCACGCCGGCGACCCGAACCCCTTCGCGTACGGGCCGGGTTCGGTCCCCGAGGCGCCGGCGGACCAGGACCGGGACCAGGAGCGGCGGCCCGACCCGCTCGACGATCCGGACCCGCTGCGGGCCGCCGACGCCGCGGGCACGGAGAGCCTCCTGCGCTGCTGGACCCGGGAGTGCGACCTGCCCCGCCCCGAAGGCGACACCCTGCGCATCGCCTTCCCCGCCAGCGGCACCGCCCTCCTCGTCCCCGTGCACTACTGGTCCGCCACCGGGGCCCACCGCTTCGGCGCGCCCGCCCTGGAGAACGCCCCCGCCGGCGCACCGCCCGCCGACGCCGCCACCGTCGCCGTCCTCATCGGCCGCGAGGGCGGCGAGAGCGGCGCGGGCGATCTGGTCGGCCGGGTCGCCGACTCCGTACGCCACACCGCCGGCTTCATCGAGCAGCGGCGGCGCAGCCCGGCGGACCCCGCCGAGGCCGACCTCTTCCTCACCGCCGAACAGTCCCTGCTGCTCGGGCACCCCCTGCACCCCACGCCCAAGAGCCGCGAAGGCCTCTCCGAATCGGAGTCCCGGCGCTATTCGCCGGAGCTCCACGGCTCCTTCCCGCTCCACTGGTTCGCCGTCGACCGGTCGCTGATCGCCACCGACTCCGCCTGGACCGACGGCGGTCCGGCCACCGCCGAGGAGCTGCTCGCCCCGCACGCCGAAGGGCTGAAGACGCCCCCCGGCACCGTCGCCGTCCCCGTACACCCCTGGCAGGCCGCCGACCTCGTCCACCGCCCCCAGGTCCGGGCCCTCGCGGAGACCGGCCTGCTCCACGACCTCGGCCCGCACGGCGAGCACTGGCACCCCACCTCCTCCATCCGCACCGTGCACCGGCCCGGCGCGCGGGTGATGCTCAAGCTCTCCCTCGGCGTACGCATCACCAACTCCCGCCGGGAGAACCTCCGCAAGGAGCTGCACCGGGGCGTCGAGGTCCACCGCCTCCTGTCGACCGGGCTCGCCGAGCACTGGCAGCGCGAGCACCCCGGCTTCGACATCGTCCGGGACCCCGCCTGGCTCGCCGTCGACGACCCGGAGGGCGCACCCGTCACCGGGCTCGACGTGATGCTCCGCCACAACCCCTTCGGCCCGGGCGACGACGCCGCCTGCATCGCGGGGCTCACCGCCGAGCGCCCCCGGCCCGGCCGGCCCGGCATGCGCTCCCGGCTCGCCGAGGCCGTCTCCTCTCTCGCCGCCCGCACCGGCCGCTCCACCACCGCCGTCTCCGCCGAATGGTTCCGCCGCTATCTGCACCACGTCGTGCGCCCCGTGCTCTGGCTCGACGCCCACGGCGGAGTCGCGCTCGAAGCCCACCAGCAGAACACCCTCGTCCTCCTCGACCCGGACGGCTGGCCCGTCGGCGGCCGCTACCGCGACAACCAGGGCTACTACTTCCGCGAATCCCGCCGCGCCGAGCTGGACCAGCGGCTCCCCGGCATCGGCGCCGTCAGCGACACCTTCGTCTCGGACGCGGTCACCGACGAGCGGTTCGCCTACTACCTCGGCATCAACAACGTCCTCGGCCTGATCGGGGCGTTCGGGGCCCAGCGCCTGGCCGACGAACAGGAACTCCTCACCGTCCTGCGCCAATTCCTCACCGAGACCGCGGAACTGGGCTCGCCCCTGCCCGCGTATCTCCTTCAGAACCGTCAACTGCGCTGCAAGGCCAACCTGCTGACCCGGCTGCACGGACTCGACGAGCTGGTCGGACCGGTCGACACCCAGTCCGTGTACGTCACCATCGCCAACCCCCTGCACAACTGAGCACCCGCACCAGGCAGACTCCGAGCGCACCCGTCCCGGAGCAGCCCACCGACCGCACCCGGTCCAGAGAGGAGAGCGCCACCGTGCCTCCCGCCGACGCCTCAGCGGAACCCGGCGCCGCGCCCGACGGCGGGAGCACCGGCGTCGAGGACACCCTCGACCTGAAGCTCACCGAGGAGCTCCTCGCCCTGATCGCCGAGGAGCGGAACGCCGGTGCGCCCCCCGCGTCCGCCCCCGGTGAGCTGCTGGGGGATCCGGGCGCCTGGCCGCCGGCGGCCACGGAGGCGGGGGAGTTCCGGCTGCTGCCCGTCCGGCCGGAGCGCGATCTCGCCGTCCTCAGCCGCTGGATGAACGACCCCGCCGTGGCGGCCTTCTGGGAGCTCGCCGGACCGGAGTCCGTCACCGCCGACCACCTCAGGCCCCAGCTCGAAGGGGACGGACGCAGCATCCCCTGCCTCGGCGTGCTCGACGGCACGCCCATGAGCTACTGGGAGATCTACCGCGCCGACCTCGACCCGCTGGCCCGCCACTACCCGGCCCGCCCCCACGACACCGGTGTCCACCTCCTCATCGGGGGCGTGAAGAACCGGGGCCGGGGCGTGGGAACCACCCTGCTCCGCGCCGTCGCCGACCTCGTCCTGGACAACCTTCCGCGCTGCGGCCGGGTCGTCGCCGAGCCGGACCTGCGCAACACCCCATCCGTATCCGCGTTCCTCAGCGCCGGCTTCCGCTTCTCCGCCGAAGTGGATCTCCCCGACAAACGCGCCGCGCTGATGATCCGCGACCGAACGTACCGAGCCCAGCTGTGACTTACTCGCCGCTCTTTCCACACCGCTCGAACCTCATAGGTTCCCTCCGGAGGAGTCCCCGTGCCGACATATCCCGCGAGCCGTGATTCAGCCGAGTCCCCGCAGCTGTTCAGCCCTCCGGAGCTGAACCGGCAGATCTGGGACCGGGCCGCAGCACGGCTCCTCGCCAAGATGCTCGGCGAGTTCGCCTACGAGAAGATCATCGAGCCGGTCCCGGGGCCCGGGACCGGCGGACTCCACCGGCTGACCCTCGACGACGGGGGAGTGCTCGCCTTCACCGCCCGGCGCGGCGTCTACGGCAGCTGGCGCGTCGACCCCGACTCGATCGAGATCACCGCGCAGCCCCCGGCCGCCGCGCACACCGGCGCACCGCACAACGGCTCACCGGCCCCCGCGCCCGCCGGCATACAGTCCAGCGGCTCACCGACCGCAGGATCCGGCGACGCGCAGTCCAACGGCTCCGCCACCGCCACCGGACCCCGGCCGTTCCGCGACCCGCTGACCTTCCTCACCCGGGCCCGGGGACTCCTCGGACTCGACGGCACCACCCTCGGCCATCTCATCCGCGAACTGACCCTGACCCTGTCCGCCGACGCCCGGCTCGACCACACCGCGCTCACCGCGGACCGCCTCGCCGCCCTGGACTACGCGGAGCTGGAAGGCCATCAGACCGGCCACCCCTGGCTGGTGGCGAGCAAGGGACGGCTCGGCTTCTCCGCCGCCGACGCCGCCCGCTTCACCCCCGAGACCCGCAGCCCGCTCCGGCTGCCGTGGATCGCGGTCAGCACCCGCATCGCGCAGTACCGGGGCGTGGGCCGCCTCACCACCCCCGACCAGCTGTACGCCGGTGAGCTCGACCAGGACGTCCGGGACGCCTTCGCCGAGGAGCTGCGGGCCCGGGGACACGACCCGCGGGACTACCTCTACCTCCCCGTCCACCCCTGGCAGTGGGACGAGTGGATCGTGCCGCTCTTCGCCCCGGCCATCGCCGACGGCGACATCGTGGCCCTGCACACCGACGGGGACGCCCGCCTCCCGCAGCAGTCCATCCGCACGTTCGCCAACGTGGAACGGCCCGAGCGGCACACCGTGAAGCTCCCGCTCTCCATCCTCAACACCCTGGTCTGGCGCGGCCTGCCGACCGAGCGGACCCTCGCGGCCCCCGCGGTCACCGCCTGGGTCCAGGGGCTGTGCGAGAGCGACCCGTTCCTGCGCGACACCTGCCGGGTGGTCCTCCTCGGCGAGGTCGCCTCCGTCGCCGTCGAGCATCCGCTGTACGACCACCTCCCGGAAGCGCCCTACCAGTACAAGGAAATCCTCGGCGCGATCTGGCGGGAGCCCCTGCCGCCCCGCCTCGCCCCGGGCGAACGCGCCCGTACGCTCGCCTCGCTCCTCCATACGGATCCGGCGGGCCGCGCGTTCACCGCCGAGCTGGTCGAGCGCTCCGGACTGTCCCCGGACGTCTGGCTCAAGCGGCTCTTCGCCGCCCTGCTGCCGCCCCTGCTGCACTTCCTCTACCGCTACGGCACCGTCTTCTCCCCGCACGGCGAGAACGCCATCGTCGTGTTCGACGAGAACGACGTGCCCGTACGGCTCGCGATCAAGGACTTCGTCGACGACGTCAACGTCAGCGCCCGTCCGCTGCCGGAGCACGACACCATGCCCGACGAGGTACGCGCCGTCCTCCTCACCGAGGAGCCGTCCTTCCTCACCCAGTTCATCCACTCCGGACTCTTCGTCGGCGTCTTCCGCTACCTCTCCCCCCTGTGCGAGGAGCAGCTCGGCGTCTCCGAGGACACGTTCTGGTCACTCGTCCGGGCGGAGATCGTGCGCCACCACGCCCGCTTCCCGGAGCTGAAGGAGCGGTTCGAGCTGTTCGACATGCTCACCCCCGAGATCGAACGCCTCTGTCTGAACCGCAACCGCCTGCATGTCGACGGCTACCGGGACCGGGCCAGCCGCCCGCACGCGGCGATCCACGGCACGGTTCCCAACCCGTTGCACCCCTCCGCCCGCGTCCGGGAGTGACCGCCGTTGTCAGTGGTGCGCCGTAGGGTGGTCGGGCTATGACGAAGCCATCCCTCCCCGAGCTCCTGCACGCCGCCGTCACCGCCGTCGGCGGTACGGAAAGGCCCGGCCAGGTCACCATGGCCGAAGCCGTCGCCGAGGCTGTCGACGACCAATCCCACCTGCTCGTCCAGGCCGGCACCGGTACGGGCAAGTCGCTCGGCTATCTGGTGCCGGCCCTGGCGCACGGGGAGCGGGTCGTCGTGGCCACGGCCACCCTCGCCCTCCAGCGCCAGCTGGTGGAGCGGGACCTGCCGCGTACGGTCGACTCCCTGCATCCGCTGCTGCGCCGCCGCCCACAGTTCGCCATGCTCAAGGGCCGGTCGAACTACCTCTGTCTGCACCGGCTCCACGAAGGGGTTCCGCAGGACGAGGAGGAGGGGCTGTTCGACCAGTTCGAGGCGGCGGCCCCGTCCAGCAAGCTGGGGCAGGACCTGCTGCGGCTGCGGGACTGGTCGGACGAGACGGAGACCGGCGACCGGGACGATCTGACCCCCGGCGTCTCGGACCGGGCCTGGGCGCAGATCTCGGTCTCCTCGCGCGAGTGCCTGGGCGCGACGAAGTGCGCGTACGGCGCGGAGTGCTTCGCCGAGGCGGCCCGCGAGCGCGCCAAGCTCGCGGACGTGGTCGTCACCAACCACGCCCTGCTCGCGATCGACGCCATCGAGGGCGCGCCGGTGCTGCCCTCGCACGAGGTGCTGATCGTCGACGAGGCCCATGAGCTGGTCTCCCGGGTCACCGGCGTCGCCACCGGCGAGCTCACCCCCGCCCAGGTCAACCGCGCGGTCCGCCGTGCGGCGAAGCTGGTCAACGAGAAGGCCGCCGACGCCCTCCAGACCGCGGCCGAGGGCTTCGAGCGGGTCATGGAGCTGGCGCTCCCGGGCCGTCTCGAGGAGGTGCCCGAGGACCTCGGGTACGCACTGATGGCGCTGCGCGACGCGGCGCGCACGGTGATCTCCGCGATCGGCGCCACCCGGGACAAGTCGGTCGAGGACGAGAACGCCGTACGCAAGCAGGCCCTGGCCGCGGTCGAGTCGATCCACGGCGTCGCCGAGCGCATCGCCCAGGGCTCCGAGTACGACGTCGTCTGGTACGAGCAGCACGACCGGTTCGGAGCCTCCGTCCGGGTCGCCCCGCTCTCCGTCTCCGGGCTGCTGCGCGAGAAGCTCTTCGCCGAGCGGTCCGTGGTGCTGACCTCGGCCACCCTCAAGCTCGGCGGCGATTTCAACGGGGTGGGCGCGTCCCTCGGGCTGGCCCCCGAGGGCACGGCGGGCGAGGACGTCCCGCAGTGGAAGGGGCTGGACGTCGGTTCCCCGTTCGACTATCCGAAGCAGGGCATCCTCTATGTCGCCCGGCATCTGAACACCCCGGGGCGCGAGGGATCGCGTACGGACATGCTGGACGAGCTCGCCGAGCTGGTGGATGCGGCCGGCGGCCGCACGCTCGGGCTGTTCTCCTCGATGCGGGGGGCCAAGGCGGCGGCCGAGGAGCTGCGCGGCCGGATGGACCGGCCGATCCTGCTCCAGGGCGAGGAGACGCTCGGGGAGCTGATCAAGAACTTCGCGGCCGACCCGGAGACCTGCCTCTTCGGCACCCTGTCGCTCTGGCAGGGCGTCGATGTCCCGGGGGCGAGCTGTCAGCTGGTGGTCATGGACCGGATTCCGTTCCCCCGGCCCGACGATCCGCTGATGAGCGCCCGGCAGAAGGCGGTCGAGGAGGCGGGCGGCAACGGCTTCATGGCGGTGGCGGCGACGCATGCCGCTCTGCTGATGGCCCAGGGGGCGGGCCGGCTGGTCCGCGCCACGGGCGACAAGGGCGTCGTCGCCGTGCTGGACCCGAGGCTCGCCAACGCGCGGTACGGAAGCTATCTGCGCGCCTCGCTGCCGGACTTCTGGTACACGACGGACCGGAACCAGGCGCGCCGCTCCCTGGCCGCCATCGACGCGAAGGCCAAGGCCGAGGAGGCGTAGACGGAAGGGAAAGGGTCCCGGGGGCAAGGCAAAGCCCCGGGACCGACGTCATGATCGACGTCCTAGGCAGAGATCCCGGGGCGGACGAGCCGTGACCGACGCTTCCGTCTCCTCAGACCCGCCGCAGCACCGCCACCACCTTGCCCAGGATGGTCGCCTCGTCGCCGGGGATCGGCTGGTACGCGGCGTTGTGCGGGAGCAGCCATACGTGACCGTCCTCCCGGCGGAAGCGCTTGACCGTCGCCTCGCCGTCGAGCATGGCGGCGACGATGTCCCCGTTCTCCGCGACGGGCTGGCGGCGGACGGTGACCCAGTCGCCGTCACAGATCGCGGCCTCGATCATCGAGTCGCCGACGACCTTCAGGACGAACAGCTCACCGTCGCCGACGAGCTGGCGGGGGAGCGGGAAGACGTCCTCGACGGACTCCTCCGCGAGGATCGGGCCACCGGCCGCGATCCGGCCCACCAGCGGCACATAGGACGCGGCGGGCTTGCCCGTCGTGTCGGTCGGCTGGGTGCTGGGCTGGTCCGATCCGCGCACCTCGTAGGCGCGGGGCCGGTGCGGGTCCCGGCGGAGGAAGCCCTTGCGCTCCAGCGCCATCAGCTGATGGGCGACGGACGAGGTGCTGGACAGGCCCACCGCCTGACCGATCTCCCGCATGGAGGGCGGGTATCCGCGCCGCTGCACGGAGTCGCGGATGACCTCGATGACCCGCCGTTGCCGGTCGGTGAGGCCCGAGCTGTCCGCCCGGATACCGGGAGGCCTGCCGGGCATGGAACGTCCCGGGCGTGCGGGCTCGGACCCGTCCGTGTTCGTGACTGAGTCATTCATGGCATGCACCGGCTCAAGTCGGCTCTGGGAGCGGTGGTCCCGGGCGGTGATGGTGGCACTGTCTGCGGTGGTGGTCACGTCGGCCCCTCTCGAATGTTCTCCCTAGCTGGACAACGGTAGTAGCTTTCGAAAGGTTGCGCCAAACACACGTTCGAGTGAAAAACGAATAAAGGGGTGCCGCGGTGCTACCGACAGGTGTATGAGCGGCAGGTCGGGGTTCGCGCGCGGCCTCCGGGGAGGCCGCAGGTGGTCTGTGCGGAGGGTCGTACGCGGTCCCCGCGAAGACCTGCCGCGGTCCCGGACCGAGTCTTTCATCCGGACCCGTGCGCCGGAGCCCCGGCGGCTCGGCGGCCCCGCGTTTCCCGTACCCTCTTCCCTGGCCCACGCTCCCCCCGAACGGCCTCCGACCGAGGTCCGGCGCGCGACACGCGATAGGGCCGAAAACGCGACTCAACCCTAGATCTAGTGGTTGGATTGCTCCAGTCACCCAGAAGTTGTGGTCTCGGTTCAAACGCGCCGTGGGCATCGCCTATGCTGGGAACTGCTTCCAGGGGCCCGGACAAGGCCCTGAAGAGGCTATTCAGTCGTGCGTGTGAAGGAGGGTTGGGAGCCATGCACTGCCCCTTCTGCAGGCACCCCGACAGCAGGGTCGTCGACAGTCGCACCACCGACGACGGGACGTCGATCCGTCGCCGCCGGCAGTGCCCCGACTGTTCCCGCCGTTTCACCACGGTGGAGACCTGCTCGCTGATGGTGGTCAAGCGCAGCGGCGTGACCGAGCCCTTCAGTCGCACCAAGGTCATCTCCGGCGTCCGCAAGGCATGCCAGGGGCGACCCGTCACGGAGGACGCCCTCGCCAAGCTCGGCCAGCGGGTCGAGGAGGCGGTGCGCGCCACCGGCAGCGCCGAGCTGACCACCCACGACGTGGGACTGGCCATCCTCGGCCCCCTGCAGGAACTCGACCTCGTCGCGTACCTGCGCTTCGCGTCCGTGTACCGGGCGTTCGATTCCCTGGAAGACTTCGAGGCCGCCATCGTGGAACTGCGTGCGCAGCGGCCTTCCGCAGAGGACTGCGGGAGCGGCGAGACCCTTGAGGTCCCCGCCCCCGCCATTGCCGCCGACTGAGAGCGGTACCCGCCCGGGACGCCCGTGCCCGCAGACGTATCTCTGCGGACCGGCGGCAGGGCGACATGAGATGTGCTTCCGGCTGCCGAGTGCGGCTTCCGGAGCATCGGACACACATTGTGCCTGGGAAGATCTGGGCACTTCAGGGCGTTTTCGCCCACATATGGGAGGCGGCATGACAGAGACGGCGAGCGGCCCGGCACGAGGTTCCCGCACCAAGGGCGCCAAGGCGAGCAAGGGTCTGCGTATCGAGCGCATCCACACCAACCCCGGCGTGCATCCGTACGACGAGGTGGCGTGGGAGCGCCGTGACGTCGTCATGACCAATTGGCGCGACGGCTCGATCAACTTCGAGCAGCGTGGCGTCGAGTTCCCCGACTTCTGGTCGGTGAACGCGGTCAACATCGTCACCAGCAAGTACTTCCGCGGCGCTGTCGGCACGCCGCAGCGCGAGACCGGTCTCAAGCAGCTGATCGACCGGATCGTGAAGACGTACCGCAAGGCCGGTGAGGAGAACAGCTACTTCGCCTCTCCCGCGGACGCCGAGATCTTCGAGCACGAGCTGGCGTACGCCCTCCTGCACCAGGTCTTCAGCTTCAACTCCCCGGTCTGGTTCAACGTCGGCACGCCCCAGCCGCAGCAGGTCTCCGCCTGCTTCATCCTGGCCGTCGACGACTCCATGGAGTCGATCCTCGACTGGTACAAGGAAGAGGGCATGATCTTCAAGGGCGGCTCCGGCGCCGGCCTGAACCTCTCCCGTATCCGCTCCTCCAAGGAGCTCCTCTCCTCCGGCGGCAACGCCTCGGGACCGGTCTCGTTCATGCGCGGCGCCGACGCGTCCGCCGGAACGATCAAGTCGGGCGGCGCCACCCGCCGCGCGGCCAAGATGGTCATTCTCGACGTCGACCACCCCGACATCGAGAACTTCATCGAGACCAAGGTCAAGGAGGAGGAGAAGATCCGCGCCCTCCGTGACGCGGGCTTCGACATGGACCTGGGCGGCGACGACATCACGTCCGTCCAGTACCAGAACGCCAACAACTCGGTCCGGGTGAACGACGAGTTCATGAAGGCCGTCGAGGCGGGCGGCAAGTTCGGCCTGCGCGCCCGGATGACCGGCGACATCATCGAAGAGGTCGAGGCGAAGTCCCTCTTCCGCAAGATGGCCGAGGCCGCCTGGGCCTGCGCCGACCCGGGCATCCAGTACGACGACACCATCAACGCCTGGCACACCTGCCCGGAGTCCGGCCGGATCAACGGCTCGAACCCGTGCAGCGAGTACATGCACCTGGACAACACCTCGTGCAACCTCGCCTCGCTGAACCTGATGAAGTTCCTCAAGGACGACGGTCTGGGTCACCAGTCCTTCGAGTCCGAGCGCTTCGCCAAGGTCGTCGAGCTGGTCATCACCGCGATGGACATCTCGATCTGCTTCGCGGACTTCCCCACGCAGAAGATCGGCGAGAACACCCGCGCCTACCGCCAGCTGGGCATCGGCTACGCCAACCTCGGCGCCCTGCTGATGGCCACCGGTCACGCGTACGACAGCGACGGCGGCCGCGCCCTGGCCGGCGCCATCACCTCGCTGATGACCGGTACCTCCTACCGGCGCTCCGCCGAACTGGCCGCGGTCGTCGGCCCGTACGACGGCTACGCCCGCAACGCCGAGCCGCACCAGCGCGTCATGAAGCAGCACTCCGACGCCAACGCCAAGGCCGTCCACGTCGACGACCTCGACTCGCCGGTCTGGGCCGCCGCGACGGAGGCCTGGCAGGACGTGATCCGGCTCGGCGCGAAGAACGGCTTCCGCAACGCGCAGGCCTCGGTCATCGCGCCCACCGGCACCATCGGTCTCGCGATGTCCTGCGACACCACCGGTCTGGAGCCCGACCTCGCCCTGGTCAAGTTCAAGAAGCTGGTCGGCGGCGGCTCGATGCAGATCGTCAACGGCACGGTGCCGCAGGCGCTGCGCCGCCTCGGCTACCAGCCGGAGCAGATCGAGGCGATCGTCGCCCACATCGCCGAGAACGGCAACGTGGTCGACGCCCCGGGTCTGAAGACCGAGCACTACAGCGTCTTCGACTGCGCGATGGGCGAGCGCTCCATCTCCGCGATGGGCCACGTCCGGATGATGGCGGCCATCCAGCCGTGGATCTCCGGCGCGCTCTCCAAGACGGTGAACCTCCCCGAGACGGCCACCGTCGAGGACGTCGAAGAGGTCTACTTCGAGGCGTGGAAGATGGGCGTCAAGGCGCTCGCGATCTACCGCGACAACTGCAAGGTCGGCCAGCCCCTCTCCGCCAAGACCAAGGACAAGGAGAAGGAAGCGGTCACCGCGAAGGCCGAGGAGACCATCCGTACGGCGGTCGAGAAGGTCGTCGAGTACCGCCCGGTCCGCAAGCGTCTCCCCAAGGGCCGTCCCGGCATCACCACCTCCTTCACGGTGGGCGGCGCCGAGGGCTACATGACCGCCAACTCCTACCCGGACGACGGTCTCGGCGAGGTCTTCCTGAAGATGTCCAAGCAGGGCTCGACCCTCGCGGGCATGATGGACGCCTTCTCCATCGCCGTCTCGGTCGGTCTGCAGTACGGCGTCCCGCTGGAGACGTACGTCTCGAAGTTCACCAACATGCGCTTCGAGCCGGCCGGTATGACGGACGACCCGGACGTGCGGATGGCGCAGTCGATCGTCGACTACATCTTCCGTCGCCTGGCGCTCGACTTCCTGCCGTTCGAGACCCGCTCGGCCCTCGGCATCCACTCCGCCGAGGAGCGTCAGCGGCACCTGGACACCGGCAGTTACGAGCCGTCGTTCGAGTCGGACGGCCTGGACGCGGGCAGCCTCACCCAGCCGGCCCCGGTCCACGCCGAGCCCCTGAAGGTGGTGGCGGCTCCCCAGGAGACCGCCGTGAAGCCCGCGCCGAAGACGGCGCACACCTCGGCCGAACTGGTCGAGATGCAGCTCGGCATCAGCGCCGACGCCCCGCTCTGCTTCTCCTGCGGTACGAAGATGCAGCGCGCCGGCTCCTGCTACATCTGCGAGGGCTGCGGCTCGACGAGCGGCTGCAGCTGACGACGTGCGGAACCGCGTCGGACGCACGGTGCGACGTAGTCCGCATCCGTAGCTGACGTACGGCTCACGAAGGGGACCGGCCCATGGCCGGTCCCCTTCGGCAGGTCACCGGCGCCCGCACCGGATTGTCCGGAAACGGCCGATGTCACGCTTCGGAGATCCGGCTTCCCATCACCGCGGCGAACGCGTCGGGGTCGTCGTCGAAGCCGCGCACGCCCGCCCGGAACACCCAGGGCCCCGAGCCCTCCCTGGCGAACTCCCCGATGACCGCCGCGGTTGCCCACGCGACGCCGGAGAAGTCGTTCTCGGCCAGAATGGTGTAACCCTCGCCGATCTCCATCGCCGTGCTCCCTATGGCGCCGAAGGTCTTGTGGCCGTCGCGCTGCTGGATGGCGACACCGACCACCACCCGCCCGTACCGGTCGGCCAGCCGGTCCAGCTCGATGGTCATGACCTCGTCGAAGCCGAAACCCTGGCCGGTGCGGCTGTCCCGGTTCAGCGTGATGGTGCCGTCCGGCGAGCGGCTGTCGAAGTGCACCAGGTAGGCGGGGGCGCCGTACGGCTCGTCGACCGGGTAGGTCGCCGCGATGATGTCGAGGTCGTTGGCCGCCGCCCCGTGCGGGCTGGGGTCCCATTTGACCCGCACCTCGACCTTTTCGATGTCCTTGTTCGGAGTGCTCAAGGGACTTCCCTCCCGGCCGACGGCCCACGGACCGTTCTCATCACCCGATACACGATTGACCCGATCATGTACGGAACCGGCCGCGGAACCAACTGCCCCCGTCATGGACGGCGGATTCGGGCCATCCGTCCGCCGCGCCGGGTCCCTCACCCCAGATAGAGGCACCGCTCGGCCAGCCCTTCGAGCTCGAAGGCGAAGTGCAGGGCCATCAGCGGATTGACGAAGAGTTCGCTGCTCTTGGTGCGCGAGGTGAACTGCACGTCCCCGAACTCCCCCGTACGGCTGCCGTTATGGAACCGTTGACGATGCTGGGGTGGTCCGGCGTCTGTTCCTGGGCATGGGCGACCGCGTCGAGGAACAGTGCGCCCTCCCGGGTCGTACGGGGTACGGAGAACGCCCCCAGATACGCGCCCGCGCGCTCCAGCCCCGCGATGTTCTCCAGGACCAGGCCGTGGCTCACCCCGTGATAGGCGTCGACCCCGAACCCGATGGACACGACGAGGCGTTCGGGGCCCTCGATGCCGGCGAGCGCGGCAACACTGGCCAGATCCTCCTCCGGCGTGCCGAGCCCCGCCTCGTCCCCGCGCATCAGGATGTCCGTGCTGCCGTCCACGAGGACGACGGCGTCGATGTCGTACCGCTCGATCAGCGCGCCCGGTACGCGGCGCGCAACGGCTGGACCCCGACCCGTGACAGCGCGTGCACCGTGCCGGGGTAGCCGTGCTGGGTGAGCCACCGGGCGAGGGCGCGCTCGGGGAAGTACGGCTGGTGCGGGGCCGTGTCCGGGGTGATCACCGCCAGATCGGGGGCCACCCAGGATTCCAACGGCAGCCCGGCGTAGATGTCGAAGCCCCCTCCCGCTCCCGCGACGAGGACGCTCCGGGCGGAGTCGAGCCGACTGAACAGGGGGTGGGCGTGCAGCGCTGTCATGGCGATCATTGTGCGAGCGCGACGACCCCTTGGGGCGCACTCCCCGGGACCGTGACGCGTGCCACCTTCCGCGCCGTACGATGGCGCGGTGCTGGTGAAGTGGATTCGCTGTTCCGTGGTGGACCGTCATGGTTTCGAACGGGGACAGCGGAAGTGGGCGGGGCTGCTCGGCGAGCCGGGGTTCAGAGGACAGAGCGGCGGGTGGAGCCGAACGCGCCCCGACGTCGCCCATGTCTTCGCGTTCTGGGAGAACCGCGTCTTCTACGACTCCTTCATGGCCCGCGGGCACGACCGGCTGGCGGCCGGACAGTCGGGCATGTTCCGCGATATGCAGGTCACCCTCTTCGAGCGCCGCTTCGACGTGAAGACGGGCTTCGAGCCCCACTTCGCGGAGGCGGACGTCGTCAGGGTCGCGCACAGCCGGGTGCACGAGGAGCGCGCCGAGCACTTCGTGTTGATGCAGAAGCAGGTGTGGAATCCCGCCATGGCCGGATCACCCGGCATACTGCGCGGCGTGTTCGGCGAGGCGCCCGGCAATGAGTTCCTCGCGCTGTCCCTGTGGAAGTCGAGCGCCGAGCGCGGCAAGTACCGCGCGGCGGGGGCCGAGCGGCTGGCGGCCCGTGCGCAGACCGAGACGGACGTGATCGAGCTGACGGGAGACGTCGTGGAGCTGGAACCGTCCTGGACGGTGTGACCCCGGGCGGCCTCCTCCCGCCGCCCCGACCGGTCGTGCGGTCGCGATCCGATCTAGGCTCGGGACATGGCACGACCGCAGCGCATTGTCCTCGTCCGGCACGGTGAGTCCGAGGGCAACGCCGACGACACGGTGTACGAGCGGGAGCCCGACCACGCGCTCCGGCTCACCGACACGGGTCTGCGGCAGGCCCGGGAGACCGGGGAGGGGCTGCGCGAGCAGTTCGGCGGGGAACGGGTGAGCGTCTACATCTCGCCGTACCGCCGCACCCACGAGACGTTCCGGTCCTTCGGCCTCGACCCGGCGCGCGTCCGGGTCCGCGAGGAGCCCCGGCTGCGCGAGCAGGACTGGGGCAACTGGCAGGACCGGGACGACGTACGGCTGCAGAAGGCCTACCGGGACGCGTACGGGCACTTCTTCTACCGGTTCGCCCAGGGCGAGTCCGGCGCCGACGTCTACGACCGGGTCGGGGCGTTCCTGGAGAGCCTGCACCGGAGCTTCGAGGAGCCGGACCACCCGGAGAACGTCCTGCTGGTCACCCACGGACTGACGATGCGGCTGTTCTGCATGCGCTGGTTCCACTGGTCGGTCGCGGAGTTCGAGTCGCTGTCCAACCCGGGCAACGGCGAGACGCGGACCCTGCTGCTGGGCGAGAACGGCCGTTACACCCTCGACCGGCCCTTCCAGCACTGGCGGACCCCTGAGCCGTACGGCCGCACCGGATAGAGTGGCAGGGCGATGACCGCTGATTCTGCTTCCGAGCGGCGCTTCGAACGCGCCCTGGCCAGCCTGCGTGGGCTGTCCGTGGGAGACGCCCTGGGCTCCCAGTTCTTCGTCCCCGTCAACTACCCCCTGCTGAAACAGCGGGCCCTGCCGCCCGGGCCCTGGCAGTGGACCGACGACACCGAGATGGCCTGCTCGGTCCTCGCCGTGCTCACCGCGCACGGCCGCATCGACCAGGACGCGCTCGCCCGCTCCTTCGCCGAGCACCACGACTTCGACCGGGGCTACGGCCCCGCCGTCAACCGGCTCCTCAGGCTCGTGCGGGAGGGTGGCGACTGGCGGGAACTGGCCTCGGCGCTCTTCAAGGGCCAGGGTTCCTGGGGCAACGGTTCGGCGATGCGTATCGCCCCGCTCGGCGCCTGGTACGCGGACGATCCCGAGCAGGCCACCCATCAGGCGGAGATCTCCTCGTACACCACGCACCAGCACCGCGAGGCCGTCGTGGGCGCGATGGCCGTCGCCGCCGCCGCGTCGCTCGCCGCCGCCCCCGGCGGACCGCCGAGCCCCGAGGACCTCCTCGACGGCGTCATCGCGCTCGTGCCCCGCAGCGCCGTCGGCGCGGGGCTGCGCCGGGCCCGCGACATGCTGGACTACCGGGACGCCGGGACGGTCGCCGCGGTCCTCGGCAACGGCCGCCGGACCAGCGCCCACGACACCGTGCCGTTCGCGCTCTGGTCGGCCGCCAGGAGCCTCGGGGACTACGAGGAGGCGTTCTGGGTCACGGCCCAGGCGGGCGGCGACGTGGACACGACGTGCGCGATCGTCGGCGGTGTCGTCGCCTCGGGGGAGGCCGGAGCGCCGCCCGCCGACTGGCTGGCACAGACCGAGGAACCGCCGGAGTGGCTGACCCCGGCCCTGCGCTGACCCTGTCTGTCACGGTCCTGCCACAGGATCACTCTGTGTGTCCGTGAAGGGTTTACGAACGCGAGTTCGGGATTACTCTTTCGCCCACGCCGCCCCTGGTTGATCTTGAGGGCGTGCGCCGAATGAGACGCCGGGGACGGGCGTTCGGCTCCCGGCCGCGCGTGGACCCGGTGGGGGAGGGGTCCCAATGTCAGATCAGCCGTCCGAGGCGTCCAGACCGCCGGAGGAGTCCCAGGAAGCCGGTACGCCCCGGCCACCGGAACCGCCGGAGCCGGTAGCGGTCTCCGAGGTCGCACAAACAGCCGAAACAGCCGAAACAGCCGAAACACCGGCGGCGGACACGAAGCAGTCCTCCGGGGCGCCGCAGTCCGGGACGCAGCCGTCCGAGGCACCGCCGTCCCGTGCGAAAACCTCCGGTGCGCAGGCCACCGGTGCGCAGGCCTCCGGTGCCGCGCGGCCGGGCGACCCCTGGCAGTACGCCGCGGGGGCGCCCGGCGCCAAGGACGACGACGGTGTGACAGCCCGGCTCCGGCCGGCCGCTCCGCCGCTGATCCGCCCCGCCGTGCTCTGGTCGGTCCTGGCCACCGCCGTCCTGAGCGCGCTCTTCCTGGGCGAGGGGCTCGGGGTGAACCTCCTGATCGTGGCGGTGCCCGCCGCGCTGGCCGCGTACTTCGCCGCGCGTTCGGCGGGCCGCCGGCTGCGGCCCTGGACCGCGACCTGGGCGGTGGGAGGGCTCGCGCTGCTCGTGGTGCCGGCGCTCCGGGACGCGGGCTGGCCCACCTTCCTCGCCGTCGTGTCGGCCTTCGCGCTCGGCTCGCTGGCGCTGCACGGCAGCCGCAGCTGGCTGGGCGTGCTGATCGGCTCGCTGGGCCTCTTCGACTCGGTCGTCCCCGGCATCATCTGGGGCGTGCGGGGGATCCGCGCACGGGCCGACGGTTCCCGGGCCCGCTGGGGAGCCGCGCTGCGCACCACGGCGGTCGCTCTCGTACTGCTGGTGGTGTTCGGAACCCTCTTCGCCAGCGCGGACGCCGCGTTCGCCGATCTGCTGGGCAGCCTGATGCCCGACGCCTCGGTCGGCGAGGGACCGTGGCGGATCTTCCTGTTCGCACTGGGCCTGGCCGGGGCGCTCGCCGCCGCGTACGCCGCGGCGGCCCCGGTGCGCTGGGACGGGCTCACCGTCCGGCCCGGCAAACCCCGCGGACGGGCCGAATGGGCCCTTCCGCTGATCGTGCTCAACCTGCTCTTCGCCTCGTTCATCGCCCTCCAGCTCGTCGTCCTCCTCGGGGGCTACGACAAGGTGCGGGCGGAGACCGGGCTCGATCACGCCGAGTACGCCCGCCAGGGCTTCTGGCAGCTGCTGTGGGCCACCCTGCTCACCCTCCTCGTGATCGCCCTGGCCCTGCGCTGGGCGCCGCGCGGCGGCACCCGGGACCGGACGCTGGTGCGCGCCGTCCTCGGCACCCTGTGCGTGCTCACCCTCGTCGTGGTCGCCTCGGCGCTGCGCCGCATGGACCTGTACGTCGACGAGTACGGCCTGACCAGGCTCCGGATATCCGTGGCCGCGATGGAGCTCTGGCTCGGACTGGTGCTGGTCCTGATCCTGGCGGCCGGGGTCTTCGGGGCCCGGTTCCTGCCGCGGGCCATCGCGGTGAGTGCGGCGGCCGGGGTCCTGGCGTTCGGGCTGCTCTCGCCGGACGGGCTGATCGCCGAGCAGAACGTCCAGCGTTTCGAGGACGGCAAGTCGACCGCCATCGACATCGACTACGTCAAGGACCTGTCCGCCGACGCCGTACCGGCCCTGGACCGACTGCCCGAACCGGAACGCTCCTGTGCGCTGCGGATCATCCAGAACGAGGTCCTGTACGCCGACACCCCCTGGTACGCGACCAGCTGGGGAGAGGCGCGGGCGAAGGAGATCCTGGAGAAGCGCCCGGTGAAGGGCGACGGACGCGACTGCTACAGCGTGGGCAGAGGCGGATCCCGCGACGGATACGAGCCGGACGAGGACGGCTACGACCCGTACTGACCGGACGGCCTTCCGGGCCCGCGGGTGTTCCGAGCCCGCGGGTCCAGGGGGCCCGGAGGCCTCCGGACCCGCCTCCGATGGCTGATTCGCGGTCTGCACGGCGCCCCGGGGTGTTGCTGCCGTGGCTCTCGGCGTACGCTGGCTGGCGCCATGCCGTACGAACCACCCACGCACACCGTCGAGCGCTCGCTTCGCGCTACCACCGGTGCCAGGACCGTCGCCGGTGTCGATGAGGTCGGACGCGGTGCGTGGGCCGGACCCGTCACCGTGTGTGCGGCCGTCACCGGCCTGCGCCGACCGCCCGAAGGCCTCACCGATTCCAAGCTGTTGACCCCCCGGCGGCGTGCCGAACTCGCTCCCGTGCTGGAGAGCTGGGTCACTGCCTACGCCCTGGGCGACGCCTCGCCGGAGGAGATCGACGACCTCGGAATGACCGCCGCCCTCCGGCTCGCTGCCGTGCGGGCCCTGGACGGGCTGCCGGTACGGCCCGACGCGGTGATCCTCGACGGCAAGCACGACTATCTGGGCGCTCCCTGGAAGGTCCGCACCGTGATCAAGGGCGACCAGTCCTGTATCGCGGTCGCGGCGGCCTCGGTGATCGCCAAGGTGCGCCGTGACCGGATGATGGCCGAGCTGGGCGCCGCGTCCGACGCGTACACCGACTTCGCCTTCGGTGCCAACGCGGGGTATCCCTCGCCCGTGCACCGGGCCGCGCTGGAGGAGCGGGGGCCCACGGCCCATCACCGCCTCTCCTGGGCGTATCTGGACGCGCTGCCCCGGTGGCAGCACCTGAAGAAGGTCCGTTTTTCCGCCGAGGCGGCCGCACTCGAAAGCGGGGGCCAGCTCGGCTTCGAATTCTGATCGCGCACACGCGCCCCTTTTACCGACGCCGACGACATCGGCGTTCGCCACAGACCACCTTCATGCCTGATCTCCGAGGAGCCTCAGATTCCCGAGAGCGCCCAGGGTCCCCGCGTCACTCCGGCCGCCGGCCGCACCGCGCCGACCCCCCGTCCCGTACCCGGTCCGCGTTCCGCGGCCACCCCGCGTCCCGGTCGTCCGGGCCCGCGTCCCGCACCCCCGGCGCCCCGTGCCCCCGCGGCACCCGCTCCGGCGGCACCCGCCGCTCAGGCGCCCACCCGCCCGGAGCCTGCCGAGGACCGTTCCGCACCGCAGATCCAGCTGATCCCGGCCCCGGCGGCCGGTGCGCTCGACGCGGCCGAGGAAGCCGTCGACCTGCTGCTGGAGTCCGGTCGCGCGCCGGGCGACATCCTGGTGCTCACCACCGGCGAACAGCACCCGTGGGCCGTCCACGAGCTGTCCTTCGGCGAAGCCGCCTACTGGGCCCAGCACGACGCGGGCGACGACGTCTTCTTCGCCGACGTCTCCGCGGTCGACCGGGCGAAGCCCCGGCCCGTCGTCGTCGTGGCGGTCAACGGGGACGCCGGTGACGCCGTCGCCCGCGCGCTGCCCGTCGCACGTGACCGCGCCGCCGCGCTGCTGATCGTCTGCGGAGACCCGCAGACGGTCAACTCCGCACTCGGCGCGGGCGTCTGAACCGTCGTACCCGTCGTACGCAGGAGCCCCGGCCGCCGTCACGGGCGGCCGGGGCTCAGCTTCCGGTGCGCTCCCCGGTCACCGGGCGGCCGAGCGGCGCAGCGCCTGGGCGGAGCCGCCACCGGTCCGCGTCAGCGCGGGCTGCTGTTCGGTGACGAGGCCCGACAGCGGGGCCGGCTCCGACAGGGAGCTGGGCCGCCGTCCGCCCCGCCCCTCGCCGAG
Organism: Streptomyces sp. NPDC091289; assembly: GCF_044757365.1. NCBI lineage: Bacteria > Bacillati > Actinomycetota > Actinomycetes > Kitasatosporales > Streptomycetaceae > Streptomyces > Streptomyces sp. NPDC091289. Next base: position 15,612 of record NZ_JBIVUT010000039.1, on the reverse strand, counting down.
CACCTGCCAGCCCCCGCCGGTCAGCGTGATGTACGCACCGCACCGGAGCCCGTGCAGGGTGCAGGCGTCCCGCAGGCCCCACATCCACGCGCCGTCCTCCTCGGTCCACCGCTCGTCGCCGTCGCGGCAGTAGAGAAGCACGGCTGTACGCACCGGAGTACGCCGGCGCAGATCGTGCGGGATGACGCGCCGCAGGTGGGCGAGCAGGGCGTTGCGGAAGTGCCAGCCGTCCGCCGCCACCGTGTCCCGGCGCGTGAACGAGGAGCTCGCCGTGAGCCGTTCCTCATGGTCGAGGACCGCCACGACGGCGGTGGCGGGCGTCGGCCGGTGCCGGGAGTGCAGCCCGCTGACGACCTCGCGCGGACTGCGCAGCAGCGGTATCCCCGCCGAGGCCCACTCGGCGGGTTCGAGCATCCGGGCAAGGCGGTTGACGGAGTCCGCGGCACCCGGTGGGGTCGAGAACGCCGATATCGAAGTGGCTGAGGACGGGGCGAATCCGAAGGTCATGGTCCTCCCTTCGCTACGCGCCCATGGTGCGGGCAGGGTCGGGTGAGGGCGCGCCGCGGCACAGCCCTTCCGGGCCCGACGAGAACTGTGCGGGGAGCAGTCCCAATTCTTCCTGGCGTATCGGCAGGCGGCAACGAGCAATTGACGACGCTGACGGGTATCAGTCGGAATGCCACTGATATCCCTGCCCAGCCCCGGCCGGATGACGCCTCCTGTCACCCCCGAACCGTGAGGACCAGCGGAAACACCCTGCTGCGCCAGGCCGCGGATTGGGCCGTTGTCGGTGCCGTGAGGTTGCATGGGGGTATGAGCAACCAGGAGCTGCGTGCAGAGGCCGACGCCATCCTCGCTGAGCTGGTCGGCGACCCGGGAGGTCCGGCGCGGCTGCGGGAGGACCAGTGGCAGGCGGTGGCGGCGCTGGTGGAGGAGCGCCGACGGGCGCTGGTGGTCCAGCGCACCGGCTGGGGCAAGTCCGCGGTGTATTTCGTCGCCACCGCTCTCCTGCGCCGACGCGGCTCCGGCCCCACCGTGATCATCTCGCCGCTGCTGGCGCTGATGCGCAACCAGGTCGAGTCGGCGGCACGGGCGGGCATCCAGGCACGCACCATCAACTCGGCCAACCCGGAGGAGTGGGACACGATCTACGGGGAGGTCGAGCGCGGCGAGACCGACGTTCTCCTGGTCAGTCCGGAACGTCTCAATTCCGTCGACTTCCGCGATCAGGTGCTTCCCCGGCTCGCGGCCACCACCGGTCTGCTGGTGGTCGACGAGGCGCACTGCATCTCCGACTGGGGCCATGACTTCCGCCCCGACTACCGCCGGCTGCGGGCGATGCTGGCCGAGCTGCCCGAAGGCGTGCCGGTGCTCGCCACCACCGCGACCGCCAACGCGCGGGTGACGGCGGACGTGGCGGACCAGCTGGGCACGGGAGCCGGCGAGGCCCTGGTGCTCCGCGGCCCGCTGGAGCGGGAGAGCCTGCGGCTCGGTGTGGTGCGGCTGCCGGACGCCGCGCACCGCCTGGCCTGGCTCGCCGAGCACCTGGACGAGCTGGCGGGCTCGGGGATCATCTACACCCTCACCGTCGCCGCGGCCGAGGAGGCCACCGCCTTCCTCCGGCAGCGCGGCTTCCCGGTGGCCTCGTACACCGGGAAGACGGAGAACGCCGACCGGCTCCAGGCCGAGGTCGACCTCCAGGAGAACCGGGTCAAGGCGCTGGTCGCCACGTCGGCCCTGGGCATGGGCTACGACAAGCCCGACCTTGGGTTCGTGGTGCACCTCGGCTCGCCGTCCTCGCCGATCGCCTACTACCAGCAGGTGGGGCGCGCGGGGCGCGGGGTGGCCCACGCCGATGTGCTGCTGCTGCCGGGCAAGGAGGACGAGGCGATCTGGCGCTACTTCGCGGACACCGCCTTCCCGCCCGAGGCCCAGGTCCGCCAGACCCTCTCGACCCTCGCCGACGCGGGCCGGCCGCTGTCGGTGCCGGCCCTGGAAGCGGCCGTGGACCTTCGGCGTGCGCGGCTGGAGAGCATGCTCAAGGTCCTCGACGTGGACGGCGCGGTCAAGCGGGTGAAGGGCGGCTGGAGCGCCACGGGTGAGGCCTGGGTCTACGACTCCGAGCGGTACGCCTGGGTGGCCCGGCAGCGGGCGGCCGAGCAGCAGGCCATGCGTGATTACGTGAGCGCGTCGCAGTGCCGGATGGAGTTCCTGCGACAGCAGCTGGACGACGAGGGAGCCGCCCCGTGCGGCCGCTGCGACAACTGCGTGGGGCCCTGGGCCGATCCCTCGGTCTCGCCCGAGGCGTTGACGGGGGCGGCGAAGGAGCTGGACCGCCCGGGGGTGGAGATCGAGCCGCGCCGGATGTGGCCGACGGGGATGCCCGCACTGGGCGTCGACCTCAAGGGGCGTATCCCGGTCAAGGAGCAGTGCTCCACCGGTCGTGCCCTGGGCCGCCTCTCGGACATCGGCTGGGGCAACCGGCTGCGGCCGCTGCTGGCCGCGAACGCGCCCGACGGCCCGGTCCCCGATGACGTCCTGCGGGCCGCGGTCGCCGTCCTGGCCGACTGGGCGCGCTCCCCGGGCGGTTGGGCGCCGGACGTGCCGGACGCCTCGGCCCGGCCGGTGGGGGTCGTCGCCGTGCCGTCCCTGACCCGCCCGCAACTGGTCGGCTCCCTCGCCGAGGGGGTCGCGACCGTCGGCCGTCTCCCGTTCCTGGGCACGCTGACGCGCACCGGGCCGAACGGCGCGCACACCGCACGCCGCAGCAACTCCGCCCAGCGTCTCAGGACGCTCTCCGGGGCCTTCGCCGTTCCCGGGGAGCTGGCCGACGCTCTCGCCCGCACACCCGGCCCCGTCCTGCTCGTGGACGACTGCACGGACTCCGGGTGGACCCTCGCCGTCGCCGCCCGGTTGCTCCGGCAGGCGGGCGCCGACCAGGTCCTGCCTCTGGTTCTCACCACGGCGGGCTGAAAGGGCCCGCCGCAGGGCCGGTCGCCGTTCGGACGCCGAGAGCGCGGGCGTACCAGGGCAGGCCAACGGGGCCGGGGGCGACGGGGAGGGGTCGTTCGGGTTCACCGTTGGAGCAAGGGCGGCCGGTTCGTCAGCGCGTACCAGTCCTTCGCCTGGTTCTACGCCGTCAACACCGGCCGGATCGCCATCCGGCACGGGCTGAAGGGGCCGAGCAGCGCCATCGTCACCGACCAGGCGGCCACGTTCGACCCCGACCCGGACGACCCCGCCGCCGACGGTCTGGAGCGGGCGATACGTGCCGCCCTCGCGGACGCGGACCGCGCCGAAGCGGCTGCGCTCACCGCCGTGTTCAGTTCACGCGGAGTGCCGGTCGCCGCACCGAAGGCGCAGACCGGCCGCCTGTACGCGGGCGGTGCCGTCCTCGACCTGGCCTCCGCGCTGCTCGCCCTGCGCGACGGCACTGGTGCCGGCCCGGGGTGAGGGCGGATTCAACGCGGCTGCGGTGGTCACCCGCACCGACTGATGTCCCGACGAGCAGATGAAGTGGACGAATCGACAATCCGGTACCTGGGCACCGGACGGAAGGAAACCACCATGAGCGCGAACGAGCTGACAGCACTGAGCATCGACGTCTTCACCCGCATCCTGCGCGAGTGAGCCGGTGAGGACGAGGCCGTGGACCTCAGCGGAGAGATCGCCGACCTGCCGTTCACCTACCTCGGCTACGACTCCCTCGCCCTGCTGGAGGTCGCGGGCCGCATCACCCGCGACCAAGATCCGCCGGACGCGCCCTGGGCCTGCCCGCTGTCGGTGAGGTCTACTCGATCGGCTCGATGCCCGCGCGCAGGAGTGCGTAGGTGTACGCGTCCTTCAGCGCGCCCCAGGAGGCGGCGATGACGTTCTCGGCGACGCCGACGGTCGACCATTCGCCTTCGCTGTCGCTGGTGGAGATCAGGACGCGGGTAGTGGAGGACGTGCCGTGCTTGCCCTCCAGGATGCGGACCTTGTAGTCCACCAGCTTCAGCTTGGCGAGCTGGGGGTAGATGCGCTCCAGGCCGCCCCGCGCCGCCTCGTCCAGGGCGTTGACCAGGCCGTTGCCCTCGGCGGTCGCGACGATACGCTCGCCCTTGGCCCACAGCTTCACGGTGGCCTCGCTGTCGTGGGTGCCGTCGGGGCGGTCCTCGATGATGGCCCGCCAGGATTCCACCCGGAAGTAGCGCCGGGCCCGGCCCTCGACCTCCTCGCGCAGCAGCAGCTCGAAGGAGGCATCGGCCGCCTCGTAGGTGTAGCCCTTGAGTTCGCGGGCCTTGACGCGGTCCACGACGCGGCCGATCAGCTCGCGGTCGCCGCCGAGGTCGACGCCGAGTTCCTTGCCTTTGAGCTCGATGGAAGCCCGCCCGGCCATGTCCGAGACGAGCATCCGGATGCGGTTGCCCACCAGGTCGGGATCGATGTGCTGGTAGAGGTCGGGATCGACCTTGATGGCGGAGGCGTGCAGGCCCGCCTTGTGGGCGAAGGCGGAGAGGCCCACGTAGGGCTGGTGGGTGGAGGGGGCGAGGTTGACGACCTCGGCGATGGCGTGCGAGACCCGGGTCATCTCGCGCAGCGCGCCCTCGGGCAGGACCCGTTTGCCGTACTTGAGCTCCAGGGCCGCCACGACGGGGAAGAGGTTGGCGTTGCCGGCGCGCTCGCCGTAGCCGTTGGCGGTGCACTGCACGTGGGTGGCGCCCGCGTCGACGGCGGCCAGGGTGTTGGCTATCGCACAACCGGTGTCGTCGTGGGCGTGGATGCCGAGGCGCGCGCCGGTGTCGGTGATGACTGCCGCTACGGTCGACTGGATCTGGGCGGGCAACATGCCGCCGTTGGTGTCGCACAGGACGACCACGTCGGCACCTGCCTCGGCGGCGGTCCGTACGACGGACTTGGCGTAGGCGGGGTCGGCGCGGTAGCCGTCGAAGAAGTGCTCGCAGTCGACGAAGACCCGGCGCCCCTGGGCCACGAGGTGGGAGACGGTGTCGCGGACCATCTCCAGGTTCTCCTCCCGAGTGGTGCGCAGGGCCAGCTCCACGTGCCGGTCGTGGGACTTGGCGACCAGTGTGATGACCGGGGCGCCGGAGGCGAGCAGTGCCTGGACCTGCAGGTCGTCGCTCGCCTTGCCGCCCGGGCGGCGGGTGGCGCCGAACGCGACGAGTTGGGCGTGCCGGAAGGTGATCTCTTGCTTGGCGCGGGCGAAGAACTCCGTGTCGCGGGGGTTCGCGCCGGGCCAGCCGCCTTCGATGAAGCCGACACCGGAGTCGTCCAGGTGCTGAGCGATGGTCAGCTTGTCCGCGACGGTGAGGTTGATGCCCTCGCGTTGCGCGCCGTCGCGGAGGGTGGTGTCGAAGACGTGGAACGCATCGTCGGGTGTGCTGGGTTCCGTCATGCTGATCTGGCTCCTGTGTCGGATCTCGTGACTTGCGAGAGCAGCGGAGACTTGGGAGGCGTTGGTCACTTCGGAGGTGGTGGTGGCTTCGCGGCACGCGACGACGGGAGACGCGCCCTGAGGAATCGGCGCGCGGCGCCGAAGCCGCAGGGCGGTCCCGCACAGTCATCGCCGGGCACCGGGCGCCCGGTGCAGCCCGGTCACGGTCGTCGTGCGGAGTGACCACCGCACAGCCGATCAGGATCTGCGCCTGGGCAGCCCGCCGTACAGGGAGCGAGGAGTGCCCTCAGCCTGTCAGGCGTCGCTCGTCCGCGTCGCGGAACACGGCGCACAGGTCGCGCAGCGCCGCTTCCAGGTGGTCGGTCTCCTCCTGCGTCAGGTGCAGGGAAGGGGCGAACCGCAAGGTGTTCGGGGCGCTGGCCGTCGGCAGGACCCTGATGCGGTGTGCTCCGAGGAGGTAGCCGGCCGCGACATAGCCCAGGAAGCCCCCTTGGGCGGCGCCGCTGATCGTCGCGGAGGCGGAGCCGGACTGGTCGTGGAGTTCCAGGCCCTGGAGCAGGCCCTTGCCTCGGGTGTCCTTGACGACTTCGGGATAGTCCGCCCGCACCCGGTCGAGTGCCGCGCGCAGCATCTCGCCGCGCTCCACGACCTGCTGGTACGCCGCGCCGCCGTCCGCCTCCAGCAGTTCCACTACCTTATGGGCGATGGCGGTGGAGAAGCCGTCCTTGGCGAAGGTCGAGCTGTGCACCATCTCGAACTCGCCGCGGTAGCGCTTCTGGTGCACCAGGACGACCGAGCTCTTGGCGATGCCGCCGCCCAAGCTCTTGGAGAGTACGTAGTAGTCGCCGCGCAGACCCACCAGGGAGGAAGCGAGGAAGGCGCCGGTGCGGCCGAGACCCGTCTGGATCTCGTCGATCAGCAGCGGACAGTCCGCCGCGGCGGCCACGCTCTGGAGGTGCTCCGCCGAGGCGCGGTCCAGCACACGGATGCCGCCCTCGCCCTGGATCGGTTCCAGCAGGAAGGCGCAGAAGGCGGGGAAGTCACGCTCCACGACGTCGGCGACGTCGTCGGTGACGACCACGTCGAGGACGCGCGCCTGGTCCCGTATGCCGTCCACGGTCTTGGTGAGGACGTCCGGCTGGTTCGGCGGCACGAAGTGCGCCTGGGTGCCGAGGCCGCCGAAAGCCGAGCGGAACGCGCTGTTGTGAGTGAGCTGCACGCTGCCCGTCAGCTTCCCGTGGAACGAACCTTCCAGGGCCAGCAGCACCGGAGGGCGGCCCGCGACTTCGCCGTTGCGGCGGGCCACGGCGTCCAGGAGGTGTTCGAGGGCCTCCGCGGGTGATCCGGCGGCGGTCGCGGGCGGCGCCTGTATGCCGACCGCGGCGAAGGCGGAGTCCGCCACTTGCAGGCGGCCCTCCTTCGCCGCTTCCCGCGCCTCTTGGACGTGCCCCCCGATCTCGCCCATCAGCGCCGACACCTTGAGCACGCGGTCGAACTCGGCGTGCTTGACGGCCGTTTCGATCGCCTCGGCACCGGTGCTGGCGAAGTGCGCGAAGTAGGGCTCGGTGGTGCCGGTCTCGCGCGAGACGATCTCGTTGAGCCGCACCGCGAGCCGGTTGGCGGCGGAGTGGCCCGAGAACTGGGCGTACACCGGGATCCCGGAGTCCAGAACGGCCTTCGCGTGGGCGGTGAGCTCCGCGTTGTTATGGCCCAGGATCAGCGACGCGTAGCCGCCGCAGTAGTCGGTGACGGGCACTTCTTCGCCATCGGCACCGAGATGGAAGACCGTGTTTCCTTCGGCTCGCACGTATTCGACACCAAGGCCCGCATTCGACAACACGGTGGTCAGATACGGTTCGGTGAGCTGGGGTTCCGTTGCTGTCGAGTCCATCGTCTCTCCTTCGGTGCGGGGGTGCGGTTACTCACCCGCCCTTCCCCGCTGTGCCGCCACGTTGGTGTGAGCCTAGGAAATCTGTACCGGGTGGGAAACAGCACCCGCTAATGCGCTGGTAATCCCGTATTCGCACCGGAGCGTGCTCGGGCGGTGGACGTGTTGTGAGCGGCGTGCGCCTACTTTGGCTGCGTTCTTCCGACTGCTGCGAAAGAGGCTCGGAAGGCCACGCAAATCGACCACGAGGAGTCGCTCGCCATGAAGTTTTGTGCAGAAGGCCACGCGGTCGTGGTGGGGGCCGGCCCGGCGGGCCTCTTCGCTGCCCGGGTACTGGCCGACGTCTTCGAGCGGGTGACCGTCGTGGAGCGGGACGGTACGGGCGATGAGCAGCGGCGCGGCGTTCCGCAGAGCGGACACGCGCACGACTTCCTGATCCGGGGCCACCAGATCGCGGAGGAGCTCTTCCCCGGCCTCGGCGATGAGTTGGTGGCCGGTGGGGCCCACGCCGGGGACATCGGGCGCGACATGCGCTGGGTGATTGCCGGCCGCCCTCTGGTCAAGGGGGACTCCGGCCTGTCCACCGTGGTCAGTTCCCGCACCTTCAGGGAGCGCCACCTGCGGGCCCGTGTGGAGGAGCTGCCGCGCGTGACCGTGCTCGGCGGACAGGACGTAGAAGGGCTCTCCTTCAGCGAGGACGGCAGCGTCGTCGACGGGGTACTACTGGCGGGCGACAAGGGCGGAAAGCTCGCGGCCGACCTCGTCGTGGACGCCTCGGGGCGTGGCTCGCGCACCCCGGTGTGGCTGGAGGAGCACGGCCACGGCCGGGTCGAGGAGGAGAAGCTCAAGGTCGACGTGGGGTACGCGACCCGCATCGTACGGGCGCCGGCCGACGTCTTCGCCGGGGACGTCTGCGTCAATGTCCTCGCCTCTCCCGACTCCCCGCGCGGGGGAGCGTGCCAGCGGGTGGAGGGCGACCGCGTCGTGGTGACGCTCTACGGCGTGCTCGGTGACCACCCGCCGGTCGATCCCGAGGGCTTCAACGCCTTCGCCAAATCCCTGGCGGCCCCCGACATCCACGAGATCCTGGAGGTCTCCGAGCCTCTCTCGGCGGCGCGGCGCTACCGCTTCCCGGCCGCTCTGCGGCGCCGCTACGAAAGCATGGACTCTTTCCCCCGCGGGCTCCTGGTGCTCGGCGACGCCGTGTGCAGCCTCAACCCCCGCTACGGGCAGGGCATGGCGTTCGCCGCGATGCAGGCCTCGGCGCTGTCCGACCACCTGCGTGCGGAAGAGCAGCTTCCGGAGCCGGACGTCTACTTCCGGCGGCTCGCCGAGCAGGCCGTCGACCCGGTGTGGGGCATGACGCTGCTCGGCGACCTCAGTTTCCCCGGGGTCCAGGGAGAGCGGACCCCAGAGATGCTGGAGGCGCTGGAGCTCGTGGGGCGGACCCAGTTCGCGGCCACCTTCGACGGGCAGCTGGCCCTCAGCTGCCTGCGGGTCTTCGGGCTGCTCGACCCGCCGACCGTGCTGCTGGACCCCGCGATCCAGGAGCGTGTCCACAAGACGCTGTCCCGGCAGCCGGCCTAGGGGTGTCCGGCGGATCAGGGCCGGACAGGCCGTGCCAGGCGTCGTGGGCCCGGCCAAGATCCGCCGGACGCGCCCTGGCCCGGCTGTGGAGCAGTACGCCGTCCACCGATGTCAGACACGAACACCAGAACCGACAAGGAAGTGTGAGACATGGATCTCGGATACGCAGGCAAGACCGTCGTAGTGACCGCGGCAGGCCGGGGCATCGGAGCCGCGGTGACCAGCACGCTACTGGCGGAGGGGGCGCACGTCCTCGGGGCGGACGTGGAGGTTTCCACGGAGCTGAAGGAGAGCGGTGCCCTCACCTTCGAAGGGGACCTGACGACCGAAGAGGGCGCCAGGCTGCTGGCCGAGCGGGCGGCCGAGGAGTTCCCGGAGGGAGTCGACGTCCTGGTAAACGGGGTCGGCGGACTGGCCGGTCTGCCGCTCACCGGCCTGGACGGGCTCACTGAGGAGGTCTGGCAGCGCGGCTTCGACCTCAACCTCAACTCGGCGGTCCGGGTGACCCGGGCACTGCTGCCGCAGCTCAGGGAGTCCGTGGTGAGCATCGCTTCCAGCGTCGGCCGGTGGCCGGGCCAGGGCCCGTACTTCTACGCGTCGTCGAAGGCAGCCCTGCGGGCGTGGTCCAAGGGACTGGCGGACGACCTCGGCAAGCGGGGAATCCGGGTGAACTCCGTCTCTCCCGGGCTGATCAGGACGCCGCTGTGGGACGAGTACGGGCCCCGTCTGAGCAAGGAATGGGGCGTCGATTCCTTCGAGCAGTTCGAGCAGGAGTTTCCCGCCATGGCCCACATCACGGCGGGGCGGTGGGGAACGCCGCAGGAGGTCGCCAACCTGATCGCTTTCCTGGGTTCGCCGGTCGCCGCCTACATCACCGGGGCCGACTATCTGATCGACGGCGGTATGGAGAAGGTTCTCTGAGTCCGGCACATAAGAGGCCGCCGAGCTGACGGCGAAAGTTCCCAGTATCTTCATCGGCCGTTCCCGCGAGTGGAGGGGAACGGCCGAATCGGCTCCTTGGGCTGCTTCGACCTGTCACATGCACGTGTGGAGTGGGTCACCCTGCGTAGGACCGGCGAGAGTCTCATCTCTCGCCGGTCCTGCTTTCTGTGCGCACGGTTCTCAGGAGCGACGCGACACAGGTATCACGTAGCGGCTGAACAGCAGTTCACGCAGCACGTCGTCGCCGCCCTCGACGAGGGAGACGTACCGCATGTCCCTGAGCAGTTTCCCGATCGGCAACTCGTGTGTGTACCCGAGGCCGCCGAACATCTCGGACCCGGCACTCGCGATGTTCCAGCCCGCCTGGCCGCAGAAGAGCTTCGCCGTCAGCGCCGACTTCAGGATGCCCTTCCGGGTGAACACCTTGGTGGCGTCCGGCCCCGCCATGATCTCGTCGTACTCGCGGGCCGCCCTGAGGCAGTGGCCCTTCATGACGTCGATCTGCATCTCCATCTGCCCGATCTTCTGCGCAAGCACCGGGCTTTCGAGCAGAGAACCCCCGCGGAACCGCTTCTCCTTCGCGTACGTCATGCAGAGATCGCGGATGCGCCTGGCGACGCCGATCGCGGTCGCCGCGATGAGGGTGCGGCTGGCGTTGAGCCCCGTCTCCAGGAGGCGCAGCCCCGAACCGGGCAGGCAGTAGGCGGCGGGCACCCGGACGTTGTCCAGCCGCACCGCGTAGGTGTGCGAGGCGCGCAGACCGATGACGTCCCAGCGCTTGACGATCTCGATCCCCGGCGTGTCCCTCGGGACCACGACCGCGAGGTACTCGTCGGGGTCCTCGGCGCCCCTGGCGATGACGACGAGGAAGTCGGCGAAGTCCGCGTTGGTCGCGAAGAACTTCTCGCCGGTGAGGACGAGGTCCCCGCCGGACCGCGCGGCGACCGTCTCGATTCTGTTCAGCTCACTGCCCGCCGCGCGCTCGCTGCCCAGCGCGGCACAGAACGTCCCGTCGGCCGCCATGGGCGCGAGGAAGCGGGCCTTGAGGTCGTCCGATCCGTGCAGCTGGACCATGCTGCTGCCGAGAATCGACACCAGCAGCGCGAAGGCCACGCCGGCATCCCCGTAGGAGAGCTCGTTGACGATCTCGACGCCGTCCTCGAGGGGGAGGCCGCGGCCCCCCACATCCTCGGGCAGCCACCAGTTGGCGAGTCCCGTCGCAGCGAACGTCTCGAACAATTGCAGGGGTTTCTCCGACAGAGAGTCCAGCTTATCGTTGTCGCTGCCGAGTTCGCTTGTGACAAACTGTCGCACTATCTCCAGGTCTTTTGCTTCCATTTCATGGAAGTTAACGCTGCCCGTTCATTGCGCGGGCACCTGTTCGGAACCGATGTCCCATTACCCTCCGATTACCGGACGGAGAGCATTCTCCTCCCTTCATGCTCCATCTTGGTCCTGTGGCTTCATGCCACGTCGAGGGCTGGAAAGCAGGACTTACGGGAGCGGAAAGGAGACACCAGCTGATGAGGTACGAGGACCTGTACATCACCGGAGTCGGCGTCCACATACCCGGGCGGGTGAAGGCCGCGGACGCCGTGGAGCGCGGTGACTTCGACGAACGGCTGGCACGGCAGACGGACATGGCCTCCGTCGCCGTCTCGGACGGCGCGGCGGCGCCGGAGATGGCGGTCGAGGCCGCTCGCACGGCACTGCGGCGCTCCGGGACCGGCCCTCTGGACATCGACCTGATCCTGCACGCCGATGTCCACTACCAGGGACACGACTGCTGGGCTCCTGCCTCCTACATCCAGCGTGAGGCGGTGGGCAACCGCTGCCCCGCCATCGAGGTACGTCAGCTCTCCAACGGTGGGATGGCGGCCCTGGAACTGGCCGCCCGCGCGCTCGACGGCAACGGTCTCCCCACCAGCTCGGCCCTGCTCACCACGGGCGACCGGTTCTGCGAGCCGGGCTACGACCGGTGGCACAGCGATCCGGGCACGGTGTTCGGCGACGCCGGCACCTCGCTCGTCCTGTCCCACCGGCCCGGCTTCGCCCAGTTGCGCAGCCTGTGCACTGTCTCCGAGCCGGAACTCGAGAAGATGCACAGGGGCGACGATCCGTTCGGAGCGGAGCCGTTCGAAGTCCGTCAGCCCATGGACGCGGAGGCGACCAAGCAGGCATTCCTCAACGAGGTGGGCACCTCCTACAGTCTCGCCCGCGTGCAGGCCGGCCAGTCGGAGGTGCTCAAGCGGGCGCTCCACGACGCCGGGTGCGAACTCTCCGACATCGACTGGTTCGTGCTGCCGCACTTCGGCCGCCGCCGCATCACCCAGACGTTCCTCCAGCCCTGGGGCATCGACTTCCCCGCGACCACCTGGTCCTGGGGCAGGACCGTGGGGCACCTCGGCGCCGGCGACCAGATCGCGGGCCTCGCCTACCTCGCGGAGTCGGGCAGCGCCAAGCCGGGGCAGCGCTGCCTCATGGCGGGCATCGGAGCGGGGTTCACCTGGTCGTGCGCCGTGGTGGAGATCCGGCGGACCCCCTCGTGGGACACCCCGTAGGTCTTGTCGACAGGTCGAAATGCTTCGTGCCCGCCATCGGCTATCCGGAAAAAGGCGGGTACCGAGGCTCCCTTCATACGCGGCAGAACGCATGGTTACCGGCGCATTGTTGTGCCTGATTAGGGTTTCCAGCGGGTGCAGAAGCTACTCGCAGAGCATCGTTCCGGTAGGAGAACGCAGTGTCTAAAGAACCGTCCGGCGGCGAACTTCAGATGGAGGGGATCGCGGTCGTCGGTATGTCGTGCTGGGCACCGAACGCGACCGGCCTCACGGCTTTCTGGCGCCTGGTGAGCGCTGACACCTCCAGGGCGTCCGGGGCGGATGCCGAGGAGGACGTGAGCAGCGGCACCGGAGAAGCCGGCCCGTTCGACGCGGAGTTCTTCGGGCTCACCGCGAGCGAGGCCGCCTCCCTCGGCCCGCGCGCGCGTCTGCTGCTCGAACTGTCCTGGGAAGCGTTGGAGGACGCTGCCCTCCTCCCCGCCGAACTGCGCGGCACCCCGGCCGGGGTCGGAGTGTTCGTCGGCGCGAGCGCGAGCGCGAACGACACGGACGCGGCCGTGGTCTCCGGCAATCTGGGACTCGTCGGCCCGAGCCGCACCGAGGACCCGGGCCCCTCCTCCTCGGCAGCCGCGCTCGGCCGGGCATGCGAGAGCCTGCGCTGCGGCGAGAGCACCACCGCACTCGTGGCGGGGCCGCTCGTGCTCCCCGCGCCGGGCGCCCTCGGTGGTGACGGCGCCGCGGTCCTCGTACTCAAGCCCCTGAGGCGGGCCCTGTCCGACGGCGACCGCATCCACGGAGTCCTTGCCGCCGGCACCACCGGCGAGGACGACGGCCCCGCGGCCGGCATCACCGAGGTCCTCACGGTGCTGTTGCGCCTCCGCGAGCAGGGGCAGGAGTCCGGCCACGACGACCCGGACCGTGCGACGACGACCACCGGCCACCCCATCGTCGAGGCGCCACCGCTCGGTGACCGATCCGCTCCCGACCACGGCACTCCCCACTGGTTCGCGCCCGCCGACGGCGGCGCTCCGGCCGTGATTCCTTGGCCGCTGTCGGGCCACACCCCCTCCGCGCTGCGCCGTCAGGCGGCTGCCCTGCTCACCCTGGCCGAGGGTGACCGGAGCGTGCGTCCGCAGGACATCGGCCGGTCCCTGGCCGGCGGACGCACCGTGTTCTCCCACCGTGCCGTCGCTCTCGGGAACAGCCGGGAGGAACTGCTGGCCTCGCTCCGGGAGGTGGCCGACGGACACACGTTCACCGGACCCCTCGCCGGACCGGACAGCGGCCGTACCGCCTTCGTCTTCCCCGACACCGCGGAGAGCACCGACCCCGCCCGCCTCGTGCGGTCGGCGGCCGAACTGTGCGAGGCGTCACCGGCATTCGCTGCGCGCATCGCCGAATGCGACGAAGCGATGGCGGAGTTCGCGGACTGGCGGCTCAGCGAGGTGATCCGGGGCGCTCAGGGCCCCTCACCGACCGACTCGCCCGAGATCGCTCGGGCCATCCGCTTCGCGCACACGGTGGCGCTCGCCGAGGTGTGGCGCTCCTACGGTGTGGTCCCGCGCCGCGTCGTGGCGGAGACGGTCAGCGCCGAGGCAGCCGCCTGCGTCGCGGGATCGCTCTCGCTGCGCGACGCCGTGCGCTCCGTCGTCTCGGTGCCCCGGCACCCGGTGCACCTGTCGCCCGGAGACGGCTCCATGCCCTGCCACCTGGCGTCCCGGGACAGCCTTCAGGAAGCCGTCCGTGCCGTACTGGACGACGGCACCGCCGTCTTCATCGAAATCTCTCCCCACCCCGTGCTGGCGGGCGAGCTGATACGGACCGCGGCTGACATGGACCGGTCCTGCGCCGTCATCACATCCCTGCGTGACACCGAACCCGCCTGGCGCAGGCTGACGGCCGCCCTGGCCGAGGCGTTCGCGAAGGGCGTGGCCGTCGACTGGCGGAACGCCTTCGAGGGCAGCGACGCGCACCGGGTGGACCTGCCGCCCTACGCCTTCCCGCGCACGGGCCCCGGGGCACGGAAACCGCGCCCGGACGCCCCCGCGCAGGGTTCGGACGCCGCCTCCGCCCCCTCCGCGGACGGTACCGCCGTGGCGGGCGGCCAAGGGAACAGCAAGGAACTGGTACGGCTCGTACTCGCCCAGGCCGCCGCCGTCCTCGACGACGAGCAGTTCGGCCCCGCCGAGAAGAGCGTGTCGTTCAGGGACCTCGGCCTCGACTCGCAGTCCGCGATGGCCGTGACCAACCGGCTCGCCGAGGCGACCGGCCTGCGCCTGCCCGCCACCTTGCTCTACGACCACCCCACCCCCGAGGCGGTGGCGGGTTACCTGGAGGACCTTCGCAACGGGGTCACCCGGAAGCCGAGCCACGCACCGGCGGAGGCGGCACGGACCCGCCGCCGCGTTCGGCAGGACGAGCCGATCGCCATCGTCGGCATGGCCTGCCGCTATCCCGGAGGGGTGGACTCCCCGGAGGACCTGTGGCAGGTCGTAGCCGAGGGGCGCGACGTCATCTCCCCCTTCCCCACGACCCGGGGCTGGGACAAGGACGTCTACGACCCGGATCCCGAGAACTCCGGGCACAGCTACACGCGCAGCGGCGGATTCCTGGACGGTGTGGGCGACTTCGACGCCGCCTTCTTCGGGATCGCACCCCGCGACGCGCTGGCCATGGACCCGCAGCAGCGGCTGATGCTGGAGGTCGCCTGGGAAGCCGTCGAGCGGGCGAAGCTCGATCCGCACGACCTCCACGGCTCGCGCACCGGCGTGTTCGTCGGCGCGCTCGCCCCGGACTACGGCCCCCGCATGCACGAGGCCCCCGAGGACGTCGAAGGGCACGTACTGACCGGCACCCAGGCCAGTGTCATCTCCGGGCGCATCGCGTACCACCTCGGACTGACCGGACCCGCCCTCACCATCGACACGGCCTGCTCCTCGTCCCTCGTAGCCCTGCATACGGCGATGCGTTCCCTGCGCACACAGGAGTCCGACATGGCGTTGGCCGGCGGTGTGACCGTCATGGCCACGCCCGGCCTCTTCCTGGAGTTCTCGCGGCAGCGGGGTCTGGCCGCGGACGGGCGGTGCAAGGCGTTCGCGGCGGCCGCGGACGGCACGGGCTTCGCCGAGGGTGCGGGGGTGCTGTTGCTGGAGCGGTTGTCGGACGCTCGTCGCCTGGGCCATGAGGTTCTCGCGGTGTTGAGGGGTTCGGCGATCAATCAGGACGGTGCGTCCAATGGT
>NZ_JBIVUT010000038.1:0-66478 GCF_044757365.1 Streptomyces sp. NPDC091289 | reverse complement strand
CGATCTACTGCGCCGGCGCTCGGGCGCGGCGGGGGGGGGGGGGGCGGGCGCCGGGGGGGGGGGGGGGGGGCCACCCCCCCCCCCCCCCCCCACCCCCTCCCCGCATGTCTGGGTGCGTTCAGCCCGCCGCGGCTATGTGCTCGGCCGTCGTCGCGGCCGTGAGCTCGATGTCCCGCCGTCGTCGCCGGGCCAGCGCCACCCGGCGCTCGGCCGCGGTGAGCCCGCCCCACACCCCGTACGGCTCGGGCTGCATCAGCGCGTGCTCCCGGCACTCCACCATGACCGGACACCGGGCGCAGACCCGCTTGGCGGCCTCCTCGCGGGCCAGCCGGGCGGCGGTCGGCTCCTTCGACGGGGCGAAGAACAGGCCCGCCTCATCACGGCGGCAGGCCGCCTCGGAATGCCAGGGGCCCGCATCGTCCTCCCGAGCGGGGGTCCGCTGGGCCGGAACGGCGGCGACCTGCAGAGGCTGATGCGGCGGTTGCAGCACGGTCTACTCCTGACGACGGCTACGGCTTCGCGAGCGAGAGACGATGCAGCACTCCCTACCCGCTGTGCGTACGCCTATGCACTGCGTGGCACCGGCGCGCGACGCACCGCAATGCGCCCCTGCGGCATTCTGGCCGATTACCGGTTACCGGGGGCCGTCCGCCCGCCGTATTCGGTGGCCGGTTCAGCGACCGATTCAGTGGCCGAGATGACCGATTCAGTGGCCGAGATGTTTGCGCAGCCGCTGCTGAAGGTCCGCGACGAACTTGCCGCGCTTCGGCCTGGCTTCCACGCTCCCGAACACGGAATAGCCGTTCACCACGACGACCGGCGCTTCCTGGTCCGGCGATTCCAGCGTTCGCACTTCGAAGCTGCCGAAGACGCCCGTGCCGTTGCCGCGCAGAGAAATGTTCTCCGGCACCCGGACGTCGACACTGCCGAAGATGGACGTCGCATTGATGACGGTGAAGCGTTGGCCGAAAAGCGCTTCGGTCAGATCGATCTCCACGCTGCCGAAGAGCGCGAAGGCGTTCGTCCGGCCGCCGACCCGCCAACGGCCCTTGCGGGTGGCGCTGCTGAAGACCGCGACGAGATTCTCCGCGGGGGCGCCCGGGGCCTCGGGGCCGTAGGCGTACGGCTGCGGGTCCGGGCGCGGGGCGGCGGCGGTGGAGCCGGAGGACGAGGGCAGGTCCCGGACCAGCGGCTGGAGCTCGCCGACGGTCTTGGCCCGGTAGACCAGGTCGATCCGCTCCGCGTGCTCGTCCGCCGTCAGACGGCCCTCGGCCATCGCCTCCCGCAGGACGTCCGCGATCCGGTCACGGTCGGCGTCGGAGGCGCGGATGCCATCGGCGTCCAGGACTTCGGCGGGCGGCGGGACGGCCGGCGCGACAGGCTGCTGGGGCTGCTTCTCTAGGTCCACCGAACCAGCGTACCCAAACGCGATAGATCGCGACTACCCCTCCCACCGGCGTGCCCCGGCCCGGTCGGCACGCTCCGGACCCCGTACTCCGGCGGAACGTCCAGGTGAGCCTTACCTCACAGGATCCCGCGGAAGGCGGCGCTCTACCCTGGTGGATGCGCTGCCCGACGGAGGTCAGCCGCTGTCGCCGAGTGAGGAATGGCCGTCATGGCAGAGTTTGCGTACTCCGATCTGCTCCCCCTGGGGGAGGACACCACGCCGTACCGTCTGGTGACCGCCGAGGGTGTCTCCACCTTCGAGGCCGACGGGCGTACGTTCCTCAAGGTCGACCCGGAGGCGCTGCGCACCCTGGCCGCCGAGGCGATGCACGACATCTCGCATTATCTGCGCCCGGCCCACCTGGCGCAGCTGCGGCGGATCGTCGACGACCCGGAGGCGTCCTCCAACGACAAGTTCGTGGCGCTGGACCTCCTGAAGAACGCGAACATCGCCGCCGCGGGCGTCCTGCCGATGTGCCAGGACACCGGTACGGCGATCGTCATGGGCAAGCGCGGGCAGAACGTGCTGACCGAGGGCGGTGACGAGGAGGCCCTGTCGCACGGGATCTACGACGCGTACACCAAGCTCAACCTGCGCTACTCGCAGATGGCCCCGCTGACCATGTGGGACGAGAAGAACACCGGCTCGAACCTCCCGGCCCAGATCGAGCTGTACGCCACCGACGGCGGCGCGTACAAGTTCCTCTTCATGGCGAAGGGCGGCGGCTCGGCCAACAAGTCGTTCCTCTACCAGGAGACGAAGGCCGTCCTGAACGAGGCCTCCATGATGACGTTCCTGGAGGAGAAGATCCGTTCGCTCGGGACCGCGGCCTGCCCGCCGTACCACCTGGCGATCGTGGTCGGCGGCACGTCGGCGGAGTTCGCGCTGAAGACCGCGAAGTACGCCTCCGCGCACTACCTGGACGAGCTGCCCGCCGAGGGCTCCCCCACCGGGCACGGCTTCCGGGACAAGGAGCTGGAGGAGAAGGTCTTCGAGCTGACGCAGCGGATCGGGATCGGCGCGCAGTTCGGCGGCAAGTACTTCTGCCACGACGTGCGCGTGGTGCGGCTGCCCCGGCACGGCGCCTCGCTGCCCGTCGCCATCGCCGTGTCCTGCTCCGCGGACCGCCAGGCCACCGCGAAGATCACCGCCGAGGGCGTCTTCCTGGAGCAGCTGGAGAAGGACCCGGCACGCTTCCTCCCGGACACCACCGACGAGCACCTCGACGAGGCCGGCGGGGACGTCGTGGAGATCGACCTCAACCGGCCGATGGACGAGGTGCTGGCCGAGCTGACGAAGTACCCGGTCAAGACCCGCCTTTCGCTGACCGGCCCGCTGGTCGTGGCCCGTGACATCGCGCACGCCAAGATCAAGGAACGCCTGGACGCGGGCGAGGAGATGCCGCAGTACCTGAAGGACCACCCGGTGTACTACGCGGGCCCGGCGAAGACCCCCGAGGGGTACGCCTCCGGTTCGTTCGGGCCGACGACGGCCGGCCGCATGGACTCGTACGTCGAGCAGTTCCAGGCGGCGGGCGGCTCGAAGGTGATGCTCGCCAAGGGCAACCGCAGCAAACAGGTCACCGACGCCTGCGACGCGCACGGCGGCTTCTACCTCGGCTCGATCGGCGGCCCGGCGGCCCGGCTCGCGCAGGACTGCATCAAGAAGGTCGAGGTCGTCGAGTACGAGGAGCTCGGCATGGAGGCGGTCTGGCGCATCGAGGTCGAGGACTTCCCCGCGTTCATCGTCGTCGACGACAAGGGCAACGACTTCTTCACCGAGCCCGCCCCGGCGCCGACGTTCACCAGCATTCCGGTGCGGGGTCCGGGTCTCGGCTGATCCGTACGCGTACGACAGAGGGGGCTTGCCCGTCCGGGCAGGCCCCCTTCGGCGTCTCTCAGTCGTCCAGCAGGCCCGAGGTCGCGACCAGATACCCCAGCTGCGCCCGGCTGTTGCTGCCCAGCTGCTCGGAGACCTTGCGCATGTGCTCGGCGACGCTGCGGCGGCTCATGCCGATCCGGCGGGCGAT
Organism: Streptomyces sp. NPDC091289; assembly: GCF_044757365.1. Taxonomy (NCBI): domain Bacteria; kingdom Bacillati; phylum Actinomycetota; class Actinomycetes; order Kitasatosporales; family Streptomycetaceae; genus Streptomyces; species Streptomyces sp. NPDC091289. The sequence continues at coordinate 63,002 of NZ_JBIVUT010000038.1, read as the reverse complement.
CGCGGCGTCCGTCTCGCCGTTGACGACGGCCTGGAGGATGGCGCGCTGGAGGTCGGAGGTGACGACGGGGGTGCGCAGCGGCGCGCGTTCGGGGCGGACCGGGACCGCGCGGGACCACGCCTCGTCGAAGTGGCGGACCAGGAAGCGGACCAGGGACGGGTGCTGGACGCGCAGGGCGCTGTTCGGTTCGTCGGAGAACGGGATGAAGGCGAGGTCCCGGTCGAAGACGATGAACCGGTCCATGACCTCGGCCAGGGTCCTGATCTCGGCGCCCTCGGCGGTCACCTGATCGATGTAGGCGAGCGTGGTGCGGTCCGAGCGGACGGTGTGCTGGTAGAGGGTGCGCTGCCGGATGCCGCGGCGCAGGTTGCCCAGATCGCGCGGCAGCGACTCCTGAAGGATGTGGGCCGGGCGGCCGCCGCCGGGGTGGGCGGTGCGGACCTCGGCGCGGCAGCCGCTGACCCCGGCGTCCAGGGCCTTGCTGATGACGGCCTGGCCGGAGAGCCGGGTGAGGGCGGGACGTTCCTGCCGGTGCATCTCGGTGTAGAGGCCCTCGAAGGCGGCGAGGGTGGCGCGGGCGGAGCGCAGGGTGCGGCGCTGCTCGACGATCGCCTCCTCGATCGGGGCGAGGGCGGCGAACGAGGCGGTCTCCGGCGGTACGGGAATGAGGTGGCCGGGCGATTCCTGGTCGGCCACCATCAGGTGCAGGGACCGCAGACAACGGGGCGCCGAGGCGGCCGGCAGGCGGCCCTCCGTCAGGGCACGGCGATAGGCCGCGAGCGCCGCCTCGCAGGGTTGTTCCGGTATCGACCGGTCCGAGGGTGATTCACGGCAATCACATACCGGTGAGGGGGAATGATCGTCCTTCACAAGGATGCAGATTACCTTTGTGCAATCGGGAGTACCCCGCCCGGTGCCCGTACTCGACGAGTATGTCCGGGTGACATCTGGAATCGACAACGCGGACGGACCGAAGGCGAACGAGACGGACGGCGGTGCCGGGAAGGACCGGGACACCGCGGTCTCCGAGCGCCGTTTCCGATTCCTCGTCGCCGGATACGCGGTGTCTTCCTACGGCACATTCCTGAATATGGTGGCGCTCAATCTCTTCGTCTACGAGACGACGGGACGGGCGCTGGCCATGGGGCTGTTCATGGCGGTGCGGCTCGCCTCCGGATTCGTCGCCGGTCTCGTCGTGGGCGGTCTGCTCGCCCGTTTCAGCGCGAAAAGCATCATGCTGTGGGCGAATGTCGGCCAGGGCGGCGTGATGCTGGTGCTCATCCTGGCGCCGGAGAGTCTGGTGACCGGGGCGCTGATGGCCGTCTCGGTGGTGATCGGGGCGTGCGGGACGCTGTTCATGGTGGCGTTGCGCAGTTCGATCCCGGAGATGGTCGGGGAGGACCGCAGGGCCTGGGCGAACTCCCTGTCGATCACCGGCCGTTCGCTGGCCATGGTGGCGGGGTTCGCCTCGGCGGGTGTGGTGGTCTCCCTCGTCGGGTACACCGCGGCGTTCCTGCTCGACATGGCGACGTTCGTGGTCTGCGCGGTGACGGTGGCCCTGCTGCCGATCGCGGGCGGCAAGGGGGCGGGCGGCACGACCCCCGAGTCCGCGAAGGACGCGCCGAAGGCCGGGAAGGGCGGCGGCCGGTGGCGGCCCGTGGCCTTCCTCGCGCTCGCCGCCGCACCCGGTATGGGCCTGATGGTGGCCCTGCGCGGGGTCGACGCGTTCGGCTCCTCGTCCCACAACGCGGCGCTGCCGATCTACTCCACCTCGCTGGACGCGTCGAACCCCGCGATCTTCGTCAGCGCGTTCTGGTGTGTGTGGGCGCTCGGCAACATCGGGGCCCAGCAGGTGATCCAGCGGTACACGCAGCGCACCGGGCGCACCGTGGGGGCGCTCGGATTCGGCTACGGCACGGTGGTGATGTCGGCGGCGTTCATCGCGGCGTTCGCCGGGTTCCCGCTGGCCGTCACGGCGGTGATCGCGCTGATCGCGGGGGCCGCCGACGGTCTCACCGAGGTCGCGTACACCTCGCATCTCCAGACACTTCCGGCCACCTTGCGCGGTCACGCCTTCGGTCTTTCGGCCACTTTCGAAAACCTCGGTTTCGGCGTCGGCATGATCCTGGTGGCGGCGGCCCTCGACCGGTTCTCCCCGCTGGCCGTGGTGGGCTGGTCCCACGGCGCCGCCATCGTCGTCGCCGCGGTGTTCCTGCTGAGGGTGGCGGGGCTGCGGCGGCGAGCGGAGCATGCGGGGCGTACGGGGCGTGCGGGGCTGCGAAAGGAAGAAGCCGTTGAGGGACGACCGGATCGCGGTGATCGGGACGGCGCTGAGGTTTCCCGGGGCTGACACCCCCGAGGCGTACTGGCGCGACATCCGCACGGGCACGAGCCGGGTACGCCGGTTCACCCGGGCCGAGTTCGCCGCGGCCGGGGTCCCGGCGGCGGAGTACGAGCGGCCGGGGTTCGGCGGGGCGAGCGCCCTTCTGGCGGATGTGGACGGCTTCGACGCCGGGTTCTTCGGGATGAGCGGGCGGGAGGCGGAGCTCACCGATCCGCAGCAGCGGCTGTTCCTGGAGTGCTGCTTCCACGCCCTGGAGGACGGCGGTTACGCGGGTGGCGAGGACCGTCACACGGGTGGCGACGGCGGTTACGCGGGTGGCGACGGCGGCTCCGTACGGATCGGGGTGTACGGGAGCTCCGGATACCGCCTGTACTCGCTGCACAGCTATCTGGCGGCGAACCTGGCGGCGGAGGCCGGCTCGGGCGACTGGATGACCGCCAAGCAGGTCCAGGTCGGCAACTACAGCGACTTCACGGCCACTCGGGCCGCCTTCCGGCTCGGCCTGACGGGTCCGGCGCTGACCGTCTCCACGGCCTGTTCCAGCGCCCTGGTCTCGGTGCATCTGGCCTGCCAGGCGCTGCGCGCCGGGGACGCGGACCTGATGCTGGTGGGCTCCGCCGCCCTGCATCTGCCGCAGGTCAGCGGCCAGGTCCCGGTGAAGGGCTCCACCCTCTCCCCCACCGGCACGGTCCGGGCGTTCGACGCGGCCGCGGACGGCACGGTCGGCGGGAACGGGGCCGCCGCCGTCCTCCTCAAGCCGCTGGAGCGGGCGCTGGCCGACGGTGACACCGTGCACGCGGTGATCCTGGGCTCGGCGGTCACCAACGACGGCTCGGACAAGACCACCGACCGGGGCTCCGTCGGCGGGGGGTTCGCCGCTCCCGGGGTCGCCGGGCAGCGGGACGCGGTGCTCGGGGCGCTGCGCGCGGCGGACGTGGACGCGGCGTCGATCGGCTATGTGGAGGCGCACGGCACGGGCACGCTGAAGGGCGACCCGATCGAGTTCGCCGCCCTGACCGAGGCGTTCCGCGCGCACACCGACCGGACCGGCTACTGCGCCCTCGGCTCGACCAAGCCCGCCATCGGCCATCTGGACAGCGCGGCGGGGCTCGCGGGGCTGATCAAGGCGGTGGAGGTGCTGCGGCACGGCGTGGTCCCGCCGCTGGTGAACTTCTCCCGGCCCAACCCGGCGCTGCCGTTGGCCGACAGCCCGTTCCTGCTGCCCGTACGGGAGCGGGCCTGGCCGTTGGCGGGGGTGCGGCGCGCCGGTGTGCACTCCATCGGCATGGGCGGGACGAACGCCCATGTGATCCTGGAGCAGGCGCCGGAGGCCGTGCCCGCCGCAGGCGCACGGAGACCCGTGCCCGCGCTGCTGCCGCTCTCCGCCGCCGACGGGGAGTCGCTACGGGCGTACGCCGCCACGCTGCGGGACCACCTGGCCAGCGAGGAGCGCCCCTCCCCCGCCGATCTGCTGACCACGACCGCGCTCGGGCGGCGGCTCCTGCCGCACCGGCTGGTCGTCACGGCCGCGGACCCGGTGGCCGGACTCGACGCGTTCCTGTCGGGGGCCCCGGCGGGCGAGGCGTACACGAGCGGGGTCGCCGACGCCGCGCAGCGGCCCGTGTTCCTGTTCAGCGGCCAGGGCGGCGGACATCCGGGCATGGGCGCGGAACTCGCCGCGCGCTTCCCGGTGGTGGCCGAGGTGCTGGAGAGCTGTGCCCGGGTGTACGCGGAGGAGACCGGGCGGGACGACTTCCTGGACCGGATCGTCGCCGGGCAGGGCCCCGAGCGCTGGGACACCGCCTTCGCGCAGCCCGCCCTGTTCGCCCTCCAGATCGCCCAGGCCCGGCTGTGGGAGCGGCTCGGGGTCGTCCCGGCCCGCGTCGCCGGGCACAGCGTCGGCGCCTACGCGGCGCTGTGCGTGGCCGGGGCGCTGGACACCGAGGACGCGATGCGGCTGGTGTGCGGGCGCGGGCGGCTGATGCAGGAGCGGGCGGCCCCGGGCGCGATGGTCTCCGCCTTCGTCCCCCGGAGCCGGGTGCGGGAGCTGCTGGCCGCCGTCCCCGGTCTGGAGCTCGCCGTGGTCAACGGTGCGGCCCACCAGGTGCTCGGCGGGCCTCCGGCGGCGGTGGAGGCGGCGAAGGTCCTGCTGGCGGCGCGGGGTGAGGCGTACGAGGTGCTGGCGGTGGACCGGGCGTTCCACACGGCGCTGCTGGACCCGGCGCTGGAGGAGTTCCGGGTGCTGGCCGACAAGACGGAACCGCTGCCGCTGCACACGGAGTTCGTCGACGGCATCGACGGCACGGTCCGCCCCGCCGGGTGGCGGCCGGACGCCGCGTACCTGGTCGCGCAGGCCCGCCGCACGGCCGACTTCGCCGCCGTCCTGGACCGGCTGGCCGGATCCGCGCCGCTGCTGGAGCTGGGCCCGTCGGCCGTGCTGACGGGGATGGTCCGCCGGACGCTGCCGGACTCGGTCTGCGTACCGACGCGGGACTGGGAGCGGGCGGTGGCCGCGCTGCACTGCGCCGGGGCCGGCGTGGACTGGGCCGCAGTGCTCGACGGCTGCGGCGGCGGGCGCGTCCGGCTGCCCACGTACCCCTTCCGGCGCCGCTCCCACTGGCGGGGCCCGGCCCCGTACACGCCTTCGGTACCGCTCACCCCGCAGACACCGCTCACACCGCGCACGTCACGCACGTCACGCACGTCACGCACACCGCTCATGGAGGACCGCATGACCGAACAGGCCGTACTGGACAGGGTGCTGGAGCTGACCGCGCGCCATCTCGGGCACCGGCCCGACGAGGTGGCCGCCGACCGCACCTTCGTCGGGCTCGGCGCGGACTCGCTCCAGCTCATCGGGATGGTGCGGCAGCTGGAGGCCGAGTTCGGCACGGAGATCAGCATGCGGGAGATCCTGGAGGAGGCGGGCACGCCCCGGCTGACGGCCGCGCTGATAGCCGGGCGGGCGGCCCCCGCAATACCCGTAGCCACATCCGTATCCGTGGATCCGACGCCCGCCGCCGACGCACCCGCGCCGGTCGTCGACGTACCCGCGCCGGTCGTCGACGAGGCCGCGTACGCCACCCGGGCCGAGGTCGCCGCCCTCTCCGAGCAGATACGCCAACTGGCCGAGACCCAGGCCGCGATGCTCACCCAGCTCTCCGATGCCGTCGCGCTGCTGACCGCCCGCACCGGGACGGACGCACGATGAGCGCGACGAGCGCGACGACGCATGGCTCCGCCGACGCCGTGGCCAGGGCGGCGGAGCTGTCCCGCAGGCTCTCCGACCAGCTCGCGGCGGCCCGGGGCCAGGTCCCCGCAAAGGACGCGGGACCCGCCGCCGAGGAGAGCGCGCACGGCCCCCGCCTCGTCGTCGACGCGGCGGGCGGGATGGCCGGGGCGGGGGCCGACGCGGCGCAGCGGGCCCACACCGCTTCCCTGATCCGCCGGTTCACCGAGCGGACCCGCACCTCCAAGGAGCTGGCCCAGCAGCACCGTTCGGTGCTCGCCGACAGCCGGGCCGTCGTGGGGTTCCGGGACGCCACCAAGGAGATGCTCTACCCGGTCGCGGCCCGCTCGGCGCACGGCTCCCGGCTCACCGACGTGGACGGCAACACCTACACCGACATCACCATGGGCTTCGGCGCCCTGCTCCTCGGCCATGAGGCGGAGCCCGTCACCGAGGCCGTGCGCCGCCATCTCTCCGACGGGCTGCGCTTCGGCCCCCGGTCCCCCGACACCGGGGAGGCCGCCGCCCTGCTCGCCTCGCTGACCGGCATGGAGCGGGTCGCCTTCGCCTCGTCCGGTACGGAGGCGAACTCGGCGGCGATCCGGCTGGCGCGGGCCGCGACCGGGCGCGACAAGGTCGTCATGTTCCGGGGCTCGTACCACGGGCACATCGACTCCGTCCTCGGCCGCCCCGGCGGTCCCGGCGCGCACGCCGTGCCCGTGTCGCGGGGCATCCCGGCCAGCGCGGTGGCGGAGCTGATCGTGCTGGAGTACGGGAGCGAGGAGGCGCTGGAGACGATCGACGCCCTCGGGGACACGGTCGCCGCCGTGCTCGTCGAGCCCGTGCAGTGCCGCAACCCGGGCCTGCGGCCCGTGGAGTTCATGCGCTCGCTGCGTGAACTCACCGCCCGCCGGGGCATCGTGCTGCTCTTCGACGAGATGCTGACCGGGCTGCGCCCCCACCCGCGCGGTGCCCAGGAGCACTTCGGGGTGGTGCCGGACCTGGCCACGTACGGCAAGGCGCTCGGGGCCGGCTTCCCGATCGGCGCGGTGGCGGGGCGGGCGGATCTGCTCGACGGGGTGGACGGCGGGTTCTGGCGGTACGGGGAGCCCGGCGGGCCCTCGCGCGAGACCACGTTCATCGGCGGCACGTACATGCAGCACCCGTTGTCGATGGCGGCGGCCCGCGCGGTGCTCACCCACCTCACCGAGCAGGGTCCCGGGCTCCAGAGCGGGCTGAACGCCCGCACCCAGGCGCTCGCGGACCGGCTCAACGCCTTCTTCCGCGACGAGGAATTCCCGCTGGAGCTGGCCCACTTCGGGTCGATGTTCCGCTTCAAGCACCGCGCGGACCTGGAGTTGCTCTACCACCACCTCCAACTGCGCGGTGTGTACGTATGGGAGTGGCGCAGCTTCTACCTCTCCACGGCCCATACGGAGGAGGACGTGAACCGGGTCGCGGAGGCGGTGGAGGGCTCGTTGCGCGAGCTGCGCGACGGCGGGTTCTTCCCCCGGTCCACCCACCCGGCTGCTGCTGCTCATAAGCCTGAAGTACCGCGCCCCGCACCCGACTTCGGCCTCTACTTCTTCGGTGACTACCCGGAGACCGCCGAGGCCGGTGAGGCGTCCGGGACCGGCACTCCGGAGGCGTACGACACCCTCTTCGAGACCGCGCGCTTCGCCGACGAGCACGGCTTCTCCTCGCTCTGGCTGCCCGAGCGGCACTTCGACTCCTTCGGCGGGATCTTCCCGAACCCCGCCGTCCTCGCCTCCGCCGTGGCCCGGGAGACCGAGCGCATCCGGATCAACGCGGGCTCGGTCGTCCTGCCGCTGCACGATCCGGTGCGGGTCGCCGAGGAGTGGTCGGTGGTCGACAACCTCTCCGGCGGCCGGGTCGGCATCGGCTGCGCCACCGGCTGGCACGCCCGGGACTTCGCCCTGCACCCGGACCGGTTCGCGGACCGGCGGCGGATCGCCTTCGACCACCTCGACGAGGTACGCCGGCTCTGGCGCGGGGAGGCGGTGCGGCGGCGCACGGGCGAGGGCGCGGAGGCGGAGATCCGGATCCGGCCGCGTCCGGTGCAGGAGGAGCCGCCGTTCTTCCTGGCGACCTCCGGGCAGCGGGCCTCGTACGAGGAGGCGGCCCGGCGCGGGCTGGGTGTCGTCACCAACCTGATGAGCCAGACCGTGGACGAGCTGGCCGCGAACATCGCGCACTACCGGCGTACGCGTGCGGCGTGCGGGCTGGACCCGGCGGCCGGGCGGGTGACGGTGCTGGTGCACACGTATCTCGGCGACGACCACGCCACCGCCCGGGCCGAGGCGCTGGAGCCGATGGTGCGCTACCTGCGGTCCTCGCTGCTGATGCGCTCGGCGGCGACGGCGGCGGGGCAGCGGCGGGAGGACGTGGCGGCGGCGAGCGAGGAGGACCTGGACTATCTGTTCCGCCGGGCCTACGACCGCTACTGCGACCAGCGGGCCCTGATCGGTACGCCGTTGAGCGTCGCCCCGTTCGTCGACGCGCTGCACGGGGCGGGCGTGGACGAGATCGCCGCGCTGGTGGACTTCGGGATGGACCGGGAGCGGCTGCGGTCGGGGCTGGAGCGCCTGGACGTGCTGCGCCGCCGGACGCGGGAGCGGGGCGCACGGAATCTGCCTCGGGAGACCGTCGCGCCCGCGACCTCGGCGCAGCGGCGGCTGTGGCTGGCCGCGCAGTTGATGGAGAACCCGGCGGCGTACAACGAGACGCAGGCCGTACGGCTGCGGGGACCGCTGGACGTGGCGGCGCTGCGGACGGCGGTCGACGGTCTGGTCGAGCGGCACGCGGGGCTGCGGACGGTGTTCCGGGGCGAGCAGGAGGCCGGTGTCGTCCAGGTCGTCCGGGAAGGGCTCCGGATCCCGCTGACGGTCACCGACGCCGGCGGGCAGGACACCGGGACGCAGGACGCCGGACAGCGGAACGCCGTGCAGCCGGACGCCGAGCGGGTGATCGAGGAGCTGCTTTCCGAGGAGAGCGGCCGGGCCTACGACCTGGCCGAGGGCCCGCTGTTCACGCCCCGGCTGCTCCGGCTGGCCGAGGACGATCACGTCCTGGTCCTCGGCATGCACCACATCATCACGGACGCGCACTCGGCCGCGCTGGTCGCCGACGACCTTCGGGAGCTGTACTCGGCGGCCCGCGCCGGACGCCCGCCGGTCTTCGAACGTCCCGCCGGGACGACCGTCGGGGCGCCCGAGCCCGTGTACGACGCGGCCGACCTGGACTGGTGGCGCGCGCTGCTGGGCGACAAGCCGCCGGTGGCCGCCCTGCCGACGGACCGGCCGCGCGGCCGCCGGGTGGCGGGGCGCGGCGGGGCGGTGGCCCGGACCGTGGGCCGGGAGCGGGCGGAGGCGCTGCGGGAGTGGAGCGGGCAGCAGGGCGTGACCCTGTTCGCCACGCTGTGCACGGCCTGGCAGCTGGTGCTGCGGCGGCGGTCGGGGCAGGACGCGTTCCTGCTGGGCACGACGTTCGGGCGGCGGCGGCCGGAGACGGCGGACGCGGTCGGCTTCCATGTGGCGCTGCTGCCGCTGCGGCTGTCCGCCACGGACGCGACCCCGCCGGCCGAGGCCGTACGGGCGACCGGCCGGGCGCTGTTCGCGGCGGACGAGCACAGCGGGGTGGACCTGGACGCGCTGCTGGCAGCCGTCCATCCGGACCCGGGGAATCCGCGTCCGCTGGTGACGGTTTCGGTCGATCTGGACCGCGCGGCGCTGGCCGGAATCGATCTGCCCGGGCTGCGGGCGCAGGAGGTGGCGGCCGGGACGGAGTCGGCACCCCTGGAGCTGGCGCTGATGGCCACCCAGGGCCGGGACGGGAGCCTGCGGCTGCGGCTGCGTTACGACGCGGACCTGTTCGACGCGGCGACGGCGGAAGGGTATCTCGCGGAGCTGGACGCGCAGGTGGACGCGTTGACCCACCCGCAGGTGGACGCCTCGACGGACCCGGGCACGGACCACTCCGGAACGGACCACTCCGGCACGGACCACCAGGCCACCACCACCGCCTCCCGCCTGCGCGAGGTCTGGGAGTCCGTCCTCGACGTGCGCGACGCCCCCGCCGACGGCAACTTCTTCGACCTGGGTGGCAATTCGATCGCCGCGATCCGCCTGGTGAACCGGGTCCGGGACACGCTCGGCGTCGACTACCCGCTGGCGGACTTCTTCGCCGACGCCACCCTGCGGGCCATGACCGAGCAGCTGGCGGGCGAGGATCCCGTGACGGCGGAAGCGGCCGTCGTCGACCGCGCCCCGGTCAGCGACCAGCAGGCCCGGATGATCGCCGGGCACCACGCCATGCCCGACCCCGCGGTGTGGAACGTGCCGACGCGGATCACGTTCACCGGGGCGCTGGACCCGGCGGCCCTGCGGTCCGCCGTCTCCGAGGTGATCGCCCGGCACGACGCTCTGCGGACCCGGTTCACGCAGGAGGGTGCGCCGGACGGGCCCTGGTGGCAGGAGGTGCTGGCGGCGGAGCCGGTGGCGTTGCCGGTGGAGGATCTGACCGGGCTGCCGGCCGGTGAGCGGCGCCCCCGGGCCGACGCCCTGAGCCGGGCGGACGCGGCGGCCCCCTTCGAGCTGGGGCGGTCGCTCCAGCCCCGGGTGCGGCTGCTGCGGGTCGAGGAGGACTGCTGGGAGCTGATGTTCGTCCTGCACCACGTCTGCGCCGACGGCTGGTCGCTGTCCGTGCTGCTCGCGGAGATCGCGGCCCTGTACACGGCGGCCGCGGCGGGCGTCCCGCACGGTCTGCCCGATCCGGCGATGCAGGCGCCCGGGTACGCCCGGTGGCAGCGGGAGCACCACGATCCCGGGGCCGAGGCGGAGCGGGCCGCGTTCTGCGCCCGCTATCTGGACGGGGTGCCGTCCGCCGTCCCCGTACCGACGGACCGGCCGCGTCCGCAGAAGCTGAGCGGGCACGGGCACACGGTGCGCGGGGTCGCGTCGGGTGCGGTGCGGGCGGCGGTGGAGAAGCTGGCGGCCGAGCGGCGTACCACCCCGTTCGCGGTCGCGGCGGCGGCACTCGGGGTGTTCCTGACCCGTCTCTCGGGGGAGTCGGACACCTTGTTGAGCGTGCCGTACGCCAACCGGGAGGGCACCGCTTCGGAGTCGCTCGTGGCGATGACGTCCACCGCGGTGATGGTCCGCGTACGACTGGATTCAGCCAATCTTGACGAGAGTTGCGGGGAGCTCGCGGTCCGTACGGGCGCGGGTGCGCTCGGCGCCATGGCGCATGTGCTGCCCACCGCGCGCATCATGCAGGCGATGCGGGACGCGGGCGCTGTCAGCGTCCCCGACCGGGTGCCGCACGTCCTGGCGTTCCAGAACTCCGTCGACACGGACATCGAGATTCCCGGGCTCCGGGTCGAGGTGGCCGATCTGGCACCGCCGCTTTCCCGCAGCGAACTGTGCTTCGGGCTTGCGCCGCGCCGGGACCCCGCGAAGGGTTATCGAACGTTCCTGGAATTCTCCACCGACCTGTGGGACCGCACGACCGCCCACGCCCTTCTCTCGTCGTACACCGACCTGCTCGCGAAGTTCTGCGCCCGGCCCGACCGGCCGGTGCGGGAACTCCTTGAGGAGCACCCCTCTCAGTCACTGCCGAACACCGGAAAGGCGGACGCCGTATGACTCCGGCCCCCCACCGCAGCCACACCGACGACCTGCTCGCCTTCATCGCCGCCAGCCCCTCCCCGTACCACGTGGTGGCCAGTGCGGCCCAGCGTCTGGAGAAGGCCGGGTTCCGCGAACTGCGCGGTACGGACGACTGGACGGGGGCGACCGGCGGCTGCTTCGTCAGCCGGGCCGGTGCGCTGATCGCCTGGTACGTCCCCGAGGGCGCGCCCGCCCACACCCCGTTCCGGATCGTCGGCACCCACACCGACTCCCCGAACCTGCGGATCAAACCCGCACCGGACACCGGGACTTCGGGCTGGCGGCAGATCGGGGTGGAGATCTACGGCGGGGTCCCGCTGAACACCTGGCTCGACCGGGACCTGGGCATCTCCGGCCGGCTCGCCCTGCGCGGCCCCGACGGCGTCCCGCGCAGCCGGCTCGTCCAGATCGACAAACCGCTGCTGCGGGTCCCCCAGTTGGCCATCCACCTGGACCGTTCGGTGAACGAGGGCGTGGCACTGGACCGGCAGCGGCACATCGCGCCGATCTGGGCGCTGGGCGACCCGCGGGAGGGCGAGCTGCTGCGCCGGGTCGCGGCGGCGGCCGGGGAGGACCCGGCGGACGTGCTGGGCTGGGACCTGATGCTGCACGACATCCAGCCGCCCGGATACCTGGGCGTGGACCGGGAGTTCGTGGTGGCGTCCCGGCTGGACAACCAGGTCTCGGTGCACGCCGGGGTGACCGCGCTGGTGGACGCGGCGACGGGGGGCACGCAGCCCTCCTTCGTACCGGTGCTGGCCGCCTTCGACCACGAGGAGGTCGGCAGCGGTTCCGAGACGGGCGCCCAGAGCCCGCTGCTGGAGCGGATCCTGTCGCGTTCCGTGTCGGCGCGCGGCGGCAGCGACGAGGACTGGTCGCGGGCGCTGGCGGGCGCGTTCTGCGTCTCCGCCGACATGGCGCACGCGGTGCACCCCAACTACGCGGAGCGGCACGACCCCGATCACCGCCCGCTCCCCAACGGCGGCCCGACGGTCAAGGTGAACGTCAACCAGCGGTACGCCACCGACTCCACCGGCATCGCCCTGTTCACGGCGGCCGCCGAGCGGGCCGGGGCTCCCTGGCAGCCGTTCGTCTCCAACAACGCGATGCCCTGCGGTACGTCGATCGGCCCGCTCACGGCGGCCCGTCTCGGCGTCACCACGGTGGACGTCGGGGTGCCGGGCCTGTCGATGCACTCGGCGCGCGAACTGTGCGGGGTGCACGACCCGGGCTATCTCGCCGCCGTCCTCACCACGATCATGGTCGGGGACTGACCGAACTCTGGCAGCAGAGAACTCCGGCAGTAGAGAACTCCGGTAGCAGAAGACTCCGGTAGCAGAGAAACAGAACAGGAACGACCGTGGCCGACGAAGAGACCGTCCTCATCTGCCTGCCCTTCGCCGGGGCGGGCCCCTCCTTCTTCACGCCCTGGCAGAAACTGGCGCCGGAGGGTCTGCGGATCCTCCCGGTGTCCCTGCCGGGCCGCGAGAAGCGGTTCCCCGAGCCCGCCCACACGTCGGCGGCCCCGGCCGTCGACGACGCGTACGCGCAGGTGACGGCGGAGCTGGGTGAGGCGGGCGGCCCGGTCGTGCTGTTCGGGCACAGCATGGGCGCGGTCCTCGCGTACGAACTGGCGCACCGGATCGAGCGGGCGGGCGCGGCCCCCCGCCTGGACGCCCTCGTCGTCAGCGGCTCGCCCGGCCCCTGGACGCCGCGCACGGACCGGGCGGGCGGGCTGCCGGACGAGGAGTTCGCGGTCCGGGTGCGGACGTTCGCCGGGTACGACCACCCGGCGCTGGAGGTCCCGGAGATGCGGGAGCTGCTGCTGCCGACGCTCCGGGCGGACGTCCGGCTCCACGAGTCGTACACCCCGTCCTCCGACCGGCCGTTGGGCGTGCCCGTCCTATCCGTCCGGGGCCGGGAGGACACCCTCGTCGGGGCGGCGCAGGCGGCCGAGTGGGGCCGGGCGACGACGGGCGGGCTGACCGTGGCCGAGCTGGACGGCGGGCACATGTATCTCACCGAACGGCCGGGCGAGCTGCTGGAGCTGGTGGCCGCCGGGATGCGCGCGGCGCGCGGCCGATGAACGGCGTCACCGGTGGCGGGGGCCGGCTCGCCGGGCGGACGGCGCTGGTCACGGGTGCGGCGCGCGGTCTCGGCCGGGCCTGTGCGCTGGCCCTCGCCGGTGAGGGGGCGGACCTGGTGCTGCTGGACGTGGCGGGCGAGCTGCCCGGGGTGCCGTATCCGCTCGGCTCGGCCTCGCAGCTCGCACACACCGCGCGCCTCTGCCGCGAGGCGGGGTCCGCCGTGCTGACCCGGCAGGCCGACGTCCGGGACCTGGCGGCGCTGGAGTCGGTGGCGGAGGCGGCCGAGGAGCGCTTCGGGCAGATCGATGTCCTGGTCAACAACGCGGGGATCGCCGCCCCTTCGGGCCGCCCGGCGCACGAGATCACCGAGGCCGAGTGGCAGTTGATGATCGATGTGGATCTGGGCGGTGCGTGGCGGGCGATCCGTGCGGTGGGCGGCCGGATGGTCGCTCAGGGGTCCGGTTCGATCGTCAACATCGCCTCGACGGCGGGCCTGGTGGGCTACCGGCACTTCGCGGGGTACGTCGCGGCCAAGCACGGTCTGGTCGGCCTGACGAAGGCAGTGGCCCTGGACTACGCGCCCCGGAAGGTCCGGGTCAACGCGGTGTGTCCGGGCTCGGTGCGGGACGACGAGGCGATGGAGGGCCGGATGCTGGCGGAGATCGCCCGCTCGCTGGAGGTGCCGGTCGCCGGGCACGAGACGGCCTTCGTCCGGGACCAGCCGATGAACGCGCTGGTGGAGCCGGGGGATGTGGCGGAGGCGGTGCTCTGGCTGGCCTCGGACGCGTCCCGGCAGGTGACCGGCAGCGTGATCACCGTGGACGGCGGGTTCACCGCCCGCTGACAGCCGTATCACCCGCTTCCCTTCCCGTGGACGAGGAGTTGTGCACGTGCCGCCTGCCCATCACGCCCTGACGGTCCGCCTGCCGCCGGCCGTCACCGACACCGCGCTCGCCGTCGCCCTCACGACGGCGGCGGAGCTGTGGTGGCCCGAGGAGCGCCGCCCCCGGCTGTGGACGGAGCGGGTGCCCGCACCGGCCGGATCCGACGCCGCCGCCCGGCGGCGCGAGGCCGAGGCCCGCCGCCCGGTCGCCCCCGGCCACCGGCTGCGCGCGGTGCTGCTGCGGTACGCGGACGGGCACGCTCCCGAGGTCGTCCTGACCGCCGACGGATCCGCGCTGGACGCCCACGCGTTGCGGCTCGTCGCCCGGGTGCTGCTGGGCGAGCTGGCTGCGGACGCGGTGACGCCGCTGGACGGGCCGCTCCCCCGGGACTTGCGCCTGGACGAGGAGACCCGGCTCCACGCCTCCGCGCTCGCGCTCACCGTCGGGCGGCACACCGGCGCGGCCTCCGTGCGCGTCGCCGTCCCCGCACCGGCCCGGGACCGGCCGCCGTACGCGCTGGGGGCGCTCGACGGGTACGCGGTGTTCGCGGCGGATCTGTCGCCCGGCCGCACGGTCGCGGACCTGCTCGCCACCGAGCCGACCGCCCTGTCGGACCCGGCCGAGGGCGACCAGGGCGATCTCGTCGCCCTGTCGGACGCCCCGGACGCCCTCCCCGTACCGGCGCACCAGGTCGAATGCGTACGAGCGCAGTTGCTGAACCTCCCGCCCAACACGCCCCTCTCGGCCCTGGATCCGCTGAGCGAGGCGGAGTCGGTGGAGCAACTGACCCTGGGCGTCGCACCGAAGGCGACCCCGGCCGCTCCCCTCCGTATCGACGAGGCCTTCGCCGCCCAGGCCGTCGCCCGCCCCGACGCCCCCGCGCTCACCGCCGGGCCCACCACCCTCTCGTACGCCGAACTGAACGACCGGGCCGAGGAGTTCGCCGACGGGCTGTACGCCCACGGTGTCCGCCCCGGTGACCTCGTCGGCCTCTGTCTGCCCCGCTCGACGGACCTGGTGGCGGTGATGCTCGGCGCCCTGAAGGCGGGCGCGGTCCACGTACCGCTGGATCCGGAGCATCCGGCGGACCGGCGGGAGCGCACCGCGCGGGACGCGGGGGTCCGGCTGACCGTCGAGGACCCGGCCGCCCTCACCGGCCACCCGCCCCGCCCCGCCGCACAACGACAGACAGCCGACGCTCCGGCCTACGTCATCCACACCTCGGGCTCGACCGGCCGCCCCAAGGGGGTCCTCGTGCCGCACGCCAACGTCACGGCTCTGGTCGACGCCGTCCGCGACGACTTCGGCCTCTCCCCCGACAACACCTGGACGTGCTTCCACTCGGCGGCGTTCGACTTCTCGGTGTGGGAGATCTGGGGCGCGCTGCTCACCGGCGGGCGGCTGGTGGTCGTGGACCACTGGACCACGCGCGCGCCGGAGGACTTCCACGCCCTGCTCGTACGGGAGCGGGTGAGCGTGCTGAGCCAGACCCCCTCCGCGTTCACCCAGCTCGCGGCGGCCGACCGGACGGGCGGCGACCTGTCCGCCCTGCGGCTGGTGGTGCTGGGCGGCGAACCCCTGGACGCCCGCCCGCTGCTGGACTGGTTCGACCGGCACCCGGAGGACCGCTGCCGGCTGGTCAACATGTACGGGATCACCGAGACCACCGTCCATGTCACGGCGGCCACGGTGACCCGCCGCGAGGCGCTCGCCGGCTCCCGGTCGGTGGGGCGGGCCCTGCCCGGCTGGTCGGTGCGGGTGCTGGACGCGCACGGGCGGCCGGTGCCGCCGGGTGCGCCCGGGGAGATCCATGTGGGCGGGGCGGGTGTGGCGCTCGGCTATCTGAACCGGCCCGCCCTGACCGCCGAACGCTTCGTCCCCGACGTACTGGACCCGGCGGGGCGGCGGCTCTACCGCAGCGGTGATCTGGGACGACTGCTGTCCGACGGAACGTTGGAACACCTGGGCCGGATCGACGACCAGGTGAAGGTGCGGGGCTTCCGGATCGAGCCGGGCGAGATCCGGCACGTGCTGCTGGAGGACCCGGCGGTGTCGGCGGCGGCGGTCGCCGTGACCGGCGGCGGGGGCGGGGACGCGGCGGCCGTGCGGATCGACGCGTATGTGGTCCCGGCCCCGGGGGCGGGCGAGGACCCCGGCCCCGTACGGGAGCGGGCGGCCCGGCTGCTGCCCCCGCACATGGTGCCCGCGACGGTGACCGTGCTGCCGGCCCTCCCCCTCACCGCGAACGGCAAACTGGACCCGGCCCGGCTGCCCGCGCCCGGCACCCGCCGGACCCCTGCCGCAGCGCCCGCACCTCCCGAAGCTCCCGCAGCTCCCACAGCTCCCACAGCTCTCGCAGCCGTGGGCGAAGACGCCGTCACCGTCCTCGCCGCCATCTGGCGGGATGTGCTCGGCGTCGATGCGGTCGGCCCGGACGACGACTTCTGGGACCTGGGCGGCAATTCGCTGTACGCGATCCGGATCGGCACGCTCGCCCGGGAGCGCGGGCTGCCCGGAGTGCCGCTGCGTCAGCTGTATCTGACGCCGACGCTGGGGGCGCTGTCCGAGGCGCTGGCCCAGGAGGCGTGAAGGAAGGGCGGGAGGCGCGAGGAAGGGCGGAAGGCGTGCGGCGGGAGGCATGACGAAGGGGCGACCGGGGAACACCCCGGCCGCCCCCTCGCCCACCGTGCTTACACGAAGCGCTGGTTCGCGCCGCCGTCGCACGTCTGGAGCCTGAGTGGGTCCTTGGCCCCCGCCAGCGTCAGACACAGGCCGGTCGCGGCGGCCGGGCGGATCGTGCCCGCCTGCTGGACGAACTTCTGGTTGGCCGCGCCCGAGCAGTCCCACACGACGAGCGTGGCGCCGGCGTCGTACTTCGCGCCCGGCACGTCCAGGCAGCGGTCGTGGCTGAGCGCGGTGCGGGCCGTCTGCGTACCGGCGTCGTACCACCAGTTCTGGTTGCGCCCGCCGTGGCAGTCCCAGCCGCCGACGGCCGTGCCGTTACGGGTGACCGAGGCGGGCACGTCCACACAGGAGCCGGTCGCCTCGTTCTTCAGCGGGGTGAACAGGTCGTCCCAGGCCGCCCCCGTCAGCACCGGGTTCCCCGTGCTCGCCGGGTCGGCGCAGCTCGCCTCGCGCAGCCCGGAGTCGTACAGCTGGGTGAGGCAGGAGGCGAAGGCCCGGTGACCGGCCGCGTTGGGGTGGAAGGACTGCCGGACGGAGTTCTCGTCGGGCAGGCCCGGCTTGCTCAGGTCGATGAAGAGCCCGCGCGCCCAGGTGTTCTCGGTGCACACCTCGTGGCCGTGGAAGAGCCGCGAGTTGTCGAGGTAGGTGGCCCCGGTGGCGGTGGCGGCCTTGCGCATGCCGACCTGGAAGGCGGGCACGGCGGTGTTGCGGCCCCAGACGGTGTCGGAGTCGTAGCCGAGTCCGCCGCAGATCAGCTTGCCGGGGAACTTCGGGTTGTCGCGGAAGTCCGGGCCGATCGGGCTCGGGTAGCCCATCAGGACGAGCTGGTAGTCGTCGTTCGCGTACCCGGCGTCCGTCATGACGGTGCGCAGGTCGCGGACGGTCTCCTCGACCTTGGGGACCAGGGCGTCCACCCGGGCCTGCCAGCCGTCCGCGTACTTCGGCTCGCAGGGGCCCTGGAGGCTGATGTAGCGCACCACGCAGTCGGTCATGACCGGGCCGAACTGCAGGTCGTCGTTGGCCCCGGCGACCAGGACGATCATCTTGATGCGGGTGTTGCGGGCCTTGATGGCGAGGCTGTCGCTCTGCACGAGCTCGTCGGCGTACTGCTGGTTTCCGCCGATTTTGATGTTCCCGGTATAGGCGCCGGAGCACGAGACGTTGTACGTGACGTCCGCCGCGATGCCCGTCCGGTGGATGGCGGCCTCCGGGGAACGGTGGCACCAGTTGTCCGGCCCGTTGGTGCCGGGGTCGTAGGTGCCGACGCCCTCGCCGGAGATCTCGCTGTCGCCGAGCGAGATCAGCCCGGTCTTGCGGTCGCCGAGCGGCCGCTCGTCGGGGCTCCCGTACAGCTGGGTGGCCTCGGCGGCCCGGACGGCTTCCAGTGCGGGCGGGAGAGGGGTGGATGCGATAGAGCTGGTACCCGACTCCGTCGCGCCCGCGGGTCCGGCGGCGGCCATACCGCCGACGGCCGCCGCGAGAGCGACGGTGGCGGCGACCGTACAGCGGAGCCGGCGAAGGCTTCGGAGCCCTCGAAGTCTGGTGCTGGTGCGCCTCATTGCGCCTCCCGGTAAGTGGTTACCCCCGGTATTTACTGGCCGGTAGGCGACTTGGGAATACGTAGAACAAGAGAAGTGCTCATCTTTTTCAGGAGGTTTAAACACCATGGGCGACACATCAGGTGCCACGTCGGGCGATACCGGGTTCCGGATCGAGCACGACTCGATGGGTGAGGTGCGGGTTCCCGCGGACGCCAAGTGGCGCGCGCAGACCCAGCGGGCGGTGGAGAACTTCCCCGTCTCCGGGCAGCGTCTGGAGCGGGCGCACATCGAGGCGCTGGCCCGGATCAAGGGCGCGGCGGCCAAGGTCAACGCCGAGCTGAAGGTACTGGATCCGGACATCTCCGCCGCGATCCAGGAGGCCGCCGGGGAGGTGGCGTCGGGCCGCTGGGACGAGCATTTCCCGGTCGACGTGTTCCAGACGGGTTCGGGCACCTCGTCCAACATGAACACCAACGAGGTGATCGCCACCCTCGCCACCGAGCGCCTCGGCCGCGAGGTCCACCCCAACGACCATGTGAACGCCTCGCAGTCCTCCAACGACGTCTTCCCGTCCTCCATCCACATCGCGGCCACCGCCGCCGTCACCGCCGATCTGATCCCCGCCCTTGACCACCTGGCGGAATCCCTGGGGCGGAAATCGGCCGAATTCTCGGAGGTCGTGAAGTCCGGGCGTACGCATCTGATGGACGCCACCCCGGTCACCCTCGGCCAGGAGTTCGGCGGCTACGCGGCGCAGATCCGCTACGGCGTGGAGCGGCTGCGCGCCTCCCTGCCCCGGCTCGCCGAACTGCCGCTGGGCGGTACGGCGGTGGGCACCGGCATCAACACCCCGCCCGGCTTCTCCGCGGCCGTGATCGCGGAGGTCGCGGACGCCACCGGGCTGCCGCTCACCGAGGCCCGCGACCACTTCGAGGCGCAGGGTGCGCGGGACGGTCTGGTGGAGACCTCGGGCCAGCTGCGGACCATCGCCGTCTCACTGACGAAGATCTGCAACGACCTGCGATGGATGGCGTCGGGCCCGCGCACCGGTCTCGCCGAGATCGCGCTGCCCGACCTCCAGCCCGGCTCGTCGATCATGCCGGGCAAGGTCAACCCGGTGATCCCCGAGGCGGTCCTGATGGTCGCGGCGCAGGTCACCGGCAACGACGCGACGGTCGCCACGGCCGGTGCGGCGGGCAACTTCGAGCTGAACGTGATGCTCCCGGTCATCGCGAAGAACCTGCTGGAGTCCGTACGGCTGCTGGCCAACGCCTCCCGGCTGCTCGCGGACCGTACGGTCGACGGCATCACCGCCGACGTGGAGCGGGCCCGCGCCTACGCCGAGTCCTCGCCGTCCGTGGTGACCCCGCTCAACAAGTACATCGGCTACGAGGAGGCGGCGAAGGTCGCCAAGAAGTCCCTCAAGGACGGGACGACGATCCGCGAGACGGTCCTGGCCTCGGGCTATGTGGAGCGCGGCGATCTGACGCTGGAGCAGCTCGACGAGGCGCTGGACGTGCTGCGGATGACGCGTCCGTGAACGACGGGCGGGGCGCCCGGTGACCACCGGGTGACCTGAGTCGCAGCGGGCCGGTGGGAGCGCTCCGTAAGATCTCTCCATGACAGGTACGGACAGGGCAGGTACGGGAGAGTGCGCGCGCTGGGCGCCGGGGGACCGGATCCTCTGGCGCTACCGCGACAACGGCCGGGCCCACCGGACGGCCGGCGCCCCGCCCGTGCACATCTGCCGTCCGGTGACCGTCGTCCAGGACACCGACGAGCTGCTGGCCGTCTGGATGGCGCCCGGCACCGAATGTGTGCGGCCGGTGCTGGCCGACGGCACCCAGGTGCACGCCGAGCCGCTGGCCACCCGCTACACCGCGCCGCGCACCACGGCCCGCTCGACGTGGTTCGGCTCCGGGGTGCTGAAGCTGGCCCGGCCGGGGGACCCGTGGTCGGTGTGGCTGTTCTGGGACCGGGGCTGGATGTTCCGCAACTGGTACGTGAACCTGGAGGAGCCCCTCACCCGGTGGTCCGGAGGGGTGGATTCCGAGGATCACTTTCTCGACATCTCCGTGAACCCCGACCGGAGCTGGAAATGGCTCGACGAGGACGAGTTCGCGCAGGCTCAGCACGTCGGTCTGATGGACCGGCGGACCGCGCGGCGGGTCCGGGAGGCGGGCCTGGCGGCGGTCGAGGTGATCACGGGCTGGGGGTCGCCGTTCCGGGACGGCTGGGAGCACTGGCGGCCCGATCCGCGGTGGCAGGTGCCGCCGCTGCCGGATGACTGGGACCGCACCCCTGCCCGTATGCCGTCGTGAGACCCTGGAGAGACCCTTCGGGCGGTCCGGTCGGCAGGTCCGGGCACACGGAGGGCTGATCGCCGCAACCAGCGGGCACCACACCGGAACTGACCACAAGTCATCACACCGGTCGTGCGGAGGGACGGGCCACGGACCCGGACGTTCCGCTCGGTCGCGGGAGCCACTACGAGGGGGTGGAGACGTGCACGCTGTCCGCTGCCCGCTCGCCGCGTCCGTCGCCGGAGGGGTCGCCTGTCGGCCATCTCCGCGGCGCTCGGTTTCGGCCCCTTCATCGGGGGCATCCGGTGACAGCCGTTGTTCTTCCCGCGCTTGCCGGGGCACAGTAGCGCCCCACGAGGTGACTGCCTCATACAACCGGCCCGGACGGACGGAATCCCACGCGTGACGGAGCACCCCACCTCCCACGAAGGCCGGCAGCCACTGGCGGCCCGGCAGCAGGAGCGCACCCGGCCCCGGCAGCAGGACGCCGCGGCCGCGGCCGCCGCTGCCGCGGTACCGGCTCCGGCCGCCGCGCCGAACCCGGGTCCAGGAGCGGCCGCCGTCGCCGACGCGCAGGCGGCCACCCGCCGCGAGGGCGACCGGCTGCGCTTCGTCGGCGCGGCGACCCGGCGGATCGCCCGGGGCATAGACCTGGACGAGATCGTCCTCGGCCTGTGCCGGGCCAGCGTGCCGACGTTCTCCGACGCGATCCTGGTCTATCTGCGCGACCCGCTGCCGGTGGGCGACGAGCGGCCGGTGAGCCCGTTCGTGCTGCGGCTGCGGCGCAGCGACCGGCTGCGCGTCAGCGACGAGGAGGGCGGCGATGCGGCGGCCGGTTCCGAGACGGAGCGGCTGCGTCCGCTGGTCCTGGACCC
Source organism: Streptomyces sp. NPDC091289 (assembly GCF_044757365.1). Lineage (NCBI taxonomy): Bacteria > Bacillati > Actinomycetota > Actinomycetes > Kitasatosporales > Streptomycetaceae > Streptomyces > Streptomyces sp. NPDC091289. The sequence goes on along the minus strand of NZ_JBIVUT010000038.1, from coordinate 41,367 downwards.
GCAGGCCGACCTGATGCCCGCCGCCGAGCTGTGCGAGGTGCGGGCGGGCGGTGCGCTGGCCGAGGTGCTGCGCGGGGTGCGGCCGGTGTTCGGCGACTCCGCGGCGGCCCGGGCGGCCCTGCCGGAGCTGCTCGGCCCCGGCCGGTCCGTGCCCACCGGGCACCGGGCGATCCTGGCCCCGCTGCGCGGCCGCCGCCGGGTCATCGGCGCGGCCGTCTTCGTACGCGGCACCGAGCGCACCCCGTTCGAGGCCAGTGATCTTCTGGTCGCGGCGCAGCTCGCGACGCACACCGCGCTCGGCATCGACAAGGCCGTGCTGTACGGGCGCGAGGCCTACATCGCCGACGAGCTGCAGCGCACGATGCTGCCCGACTCGCTCCCCCAGCCCACCGGCGTACGCCTCGCCTCGCGCTACCTCCCGGCGGCCGAGACGGCCCGGGTCGGCGGCGACTGGTACGACGCGATCCCGCTGCCCGGCAGCCGGGTCGCGCTGGTCGTCGGCGATGTGATGGGGCACTCCATGACCTCGGCGGCGATCATGGGCCAGCTCCGGACGACGGCGCAGACCCTGGCGCAGCTCGACCTGCCGCCGCAGGAGGTGCTGCACCACCTGGACGAACAGGCGCAGCGCCTGGGCAGCGACCGGATGGCGACCTGCCTGTACGCGGTGTACGACCCGGTCGCGCACCGGATCACCATCGCCAACGCCGGCCACCCGCCGCCCGTGCTGCTGCATCTGGGCGGGCGGGCCGAAGTGCTGCGGGTGCCGCCGGGCGCCCCGATCGGGGTGGGCGGCGTCGACTTCGAGGCCGTCGAGCTGGACGCCCCGGCCGGTGCCACGCTGCTCCTCTACACCGACGGTCTGGTGGAGTCGCGGCTGCGGGACGTATGGACGGGCATCGAGCAGCTGCGGGAGCGCCTTGCGGCGACCGCGCAGCTCACCGGCCCGGACCACGCGCCTCCGCTGGAGGCCCTGTGCGACGACGTGCTGGACATGCTGGGCCCGGGTGACCGGGACGACGACATCGCGCTGCTCGCCGCCCGCTTCGACGGGATCGCCCCGAGCGATGTGGCGTACTGGTATCTGGAACCGGAGGACGCGGCCCCGCGCCGGGCGCGCCGGCTGGCCCGGCGGGCGCTGGACCGCTGGGGTCTCGAGGAGCTGGCCGACGAGGTGGAGCTGCTGGTCAGCGAGGTCGTCACCAATGCCGTGCGCTATGCGGAGCGGCCGGTGGCGCTGCGGCTGCTGCGGACCGACATCCTGCGGTGCGAGGTCGGCGACGACTCCCCGCAGCTGCCGAGGCAGCGCCGGGCGCGGGAGACGGACGAGGGCGGCCGCGGGCTGTTCCTGGTCAACCGGCTGGCCCGGCGGTGGGGCGCGACGCGTCTGTCGACGGGCAAGGTCGTCTGGTTCGAGATGGCGCCCCGGGGGCAGTAGGGCGGCACGAAGCCGTGAGGGGCGGACCCGGCCGGGTCCGCCCCTCACTCATGCGCTCATGCGTTCAGGCGCTCACTGTCCGGCCTGTCCGTTGCCGCCGGGCCGTTCGCCCGGCTGGCCGTCGCCGTCCCCGGGCAGCGGCGGGATCTCCGGGGTCGTGGGAGGCGGGGTGACGGGCGGGGCGCTGCTGGTGGGCGGGGCCGGCGTGGTCGGGTCCTCGCTGGGCGTCTCGCTCGGCGTCTCGGAGGGCGTGTCCGACGGGGTCGGGTCCTCGGACGGGGTGGGGTCGTCGGACGGGGTGTCGGACGGCGTCGGCGGGGCGGGCACCTCGCCGCGCTCCACGTCCTCAAGGTCGAACGTCTTGTCCGACCCGCCGCCGAGGGCGCCGAGGGTGTAGTCGGCCCAGATCCTGGCCGGGAAGCCGCCGCCGTTGGCGCGGCCGGAGTTGGCCGTACCGGTCAGGGAGACCTGCTTGCGGCCGCCGTCGCCCTCGCCGAAGAGGGCCACGACCGTGGTCAGCTCCGGGGTGTATCCGGCGAACCAGGCGGACTTGTTGTCCTCGGAGGTGCCGGTCTTGCCCGCCGCGTCGTAGGCGGAGGTGTTGGCCGCACTGCCGGACCCGGCGTCGACGACCCCGGTGAGCGCCTTGGTCACGGTGTCGGCCGAGGCGCGGCTGATGGCCTGCTCCCGCTTGGGCTTCTCGGGGTTCACCGTGCGGTCGCGGTGCTCGGCGGACTGGAGGATGTGCGGGGTGACCTTCTGACCGTGGTTGTCGAGCGTGGCGTACGCGCCGGCCATGTCCCAGGTCGAGGCGTTCATGGTGCCGAGCGAGACGGCGGGGCGCTCGGGGAAGTTGTTGTCCGGTACGCCGAGGGCGAGCGCGGTCTCCTTGGTGGCGGCGGGCGTCACGTCCACGATCATCTGCGCGAAGACGGAGTTGACCGAGCTGTTCATCGCCTTCTGGACGGAGATCGGCCCGTAGCTGCGGTCGTCCTCGTTCTGCGGGTTGAACGGGGTGTCGCTGCCGACGACGGGCCGCTTGCTCGTGCCGTCGTAGATGGTGTTGAGCCCGATCAGGCTGCCGTCCTGGGTCTTCGACTCGTTCTCCAGGGCGGAGGCGAGCACCAGCGGCTTGAAGGTGGAGGCGGGCTGGTAGTCCTGGCGGGTGGCGTTGCTGATGTAGTGCTTGACGTAGTCCTCGCCGCCGTACAGCGCGACGACCTTGCCGGTCTTCGGGTCGACGGAGGTGGCCCCGGCCTGGACGGTGGCGTCGATCTTGTTGCCCTCGCGGTCGAGCTTGGACTCCAGCTGGTCGTCCACCGACTTCTCCAGCGCCTTCTGGCGCTTCTTGTCGACGGTGAGCGTGAACGTCCAGCCGCCGGCCTCGCGGTCCGCGGCGGAGACGCCCTGCTTCTCCAGCTCCTTGTTGGCGGCCTCGACGAGATAGCCGGTCTGGCCCTCCATGCCCGGGGCGGGCTTGGGCTTCTTCGGGACGGGGAACTCCTGCTGGGCGCGCTCGGACTCCGTGAGCCAGCCCATCTCGACCATGTTCCTCAGCGTGTAGGCCCAGCGGTCCTTGACCAGCTTCTTGCCGGTGTCGGTGGCGGTGGCCCAGTCGTACTGGCTGGGGGCCTGGAGGAGGGAGGCGAGATAGGCGCCCTGGGTGACGTTCAGGTCCTGGGCGTCGATGCCGTAGTACGCCTGGGCCGCCGCCTGGATGCCGCTCGCGCCGCGTCCGTAGTAGGCGGTGTTGATGTACCCGGCGAGGATCGTCTCCTTGGACTCCTGCTGGTCGACCTTGAGCGAGATGACCAGTTCCTTGAGCTTGCGGCTCACGGTGGGGTCCTGCGTCAGGTAGTAGTTCTTCACGTACTGCTGGGTGATGGTCGAGCCACCCTGCTTGCCCTTGCCGCTGAGCGTGTTGAACAGGCCGCGGGTGGTGCCCTTGAGGTCGACGCCCTGGTCCTTGTAGAAGGTCTTGTTCTCGGCGGCGACGAAGGCGTGCTGCACCTTCTTCGGCACCTCTTCCAGGTCGACGATCTGGCGGTTGACGCCCTTGCCGGTCCGGGCGAGGACCGTGCCGTCGCTGTACTTGTAGACGTTGCTCTGCCGCTCCGCCATGGCGTTGGCGGCGGCGGGGACGTCGACGTACAGATAGAGCGCTCCGAAGGCGCCCATGCCCAGCAGGACGATCCCGAAGAACGTGCCCAGCAGCTTCTTCCACGTGAAGAGTCTGCGTATGCCGCCGCTCTTCGGCGCCCGGCGCGACTCCTGCGCCTGGGCTCGTCGCGCATCCGCTCGACCCATTGGTGTGTTGCTCCCGCTTCTCTGCTCGACCGGCTCGCTCGGTTTCCTCAGTTCGCTCAGACCTGCCAGCTAACACCGCCGACAGGGACAAAAGGCAAGCGATCCGGTCTTTTACGGACGTGACAATCAGCACCCATTCCCTAGGAACCGACTCCTCAGGGGTGGACAAGGTTGCGAGAACCATTAATGTGTAATCACATTGCTAGCGCGGTGCGAGACCGCGCCGAACGGGGGATCCCATGACCGGACAGCACGACGACCACCGACCGGAGACCGCGGCGGAGGGCCTGACGATCGACGCACCCGACATGCCCGCACCGCAGGTCAGGGAGGTCACGGCGCACTCCATACCGGGCGGCGTCGGACTGCTTCTGACGGTGCTCGGGGTGTTCGCGGGGATCGGCCTCGCCATCGTCGGCGGGGTGATCGGGGCCGGAGGTAACAATGCGGTCGGCGTCCCGCTCTTCATCCTCGGGGTGCTCCTCGTGATCACCTCGTTCTTCTGCATGAGCGGTGTGAAGATGGTCGCTCCGGGCGAGGCCCGGGTGATCCAGCTCTTCGGCCGGTACGTCGGCACCATCCGCTCCGACGGGCTGCGCTGGATCAACCCGCTGACCTCCAGCCGCAAGATCTCCACCCGCGTCCGCAACCACGAGACCGCCGTCCTGAAGGTCAACGACGCCTACGGCAACCCGATCGAGCTGGCCGCGATCGTCGTCTGGAAGGTCGAGGACACCGCCCAGGCACTCTTCGAGGTCGACGACTTCCTGGAGTTCGTCGCCACCCAGACCGAGGCGGCCGTGCGGCACATCGCCATCGAGTACCCGTACGACGCCCACGAGGAGGACGGCCTCTCGCTGCGCGGCAACGCGGAGGAGATCACCGAGAAGCTCGCCGTCGAGCTGACCGCCCGGGTGAAGGCCGCGGGCGTCCTGATCATCGAGTCGCGCTTCAGCCACCTCGCGTACGCCCCCGAGATCGCCTCCGCGATGCTCCAGCGCCAGCAGGCCGGCGCGGTCGTCGCGGCCCGCCAGCAGATCGTCGAGGGCGCGGTGGGCATGGTCGAGATGGCCCTGGCCCGGATCGCCGAACAGGACATCGTGGAGCTGGACCCCGAGCGGAAGGCGGCCATGGTCGGCAATCTGATGGTCGTGCTGTGCGGTGACCGCGCGGCCCAGCCGGTCCTCAACACGGGCTCCCTCTACCAGTGACCGACCCGACGCCTCCCCGGCGGACACCGGCAGCCCGGTCGCGACAGCGCAAGCAGATGCTGCTGCGGCTGGACCCCGCGGTGCACGACGCGCTCGCCCGCTGGGCCTCCGACGAACTGCGCAGCGCCAACGCGCAGATCGAGTTCCTGCTGCGGCGGGCGCTCGCGGAGGCGGGCCGGCTGCCGGGGGCGGCGCGACCCATCGCCCGCCGGGGACGGCCCCCCAAACAGCCGCCGGAGGAGCCCGGGACCCCGCCCGGATCCCCGCCCGGATCCCCGCCCGGTCCCGACGCCCGGAGCACTCCGTAAGGGCGCTCCCCGGCCCACTCCCGTCACACTCCCGACACCGCGACCCCGGCCCGCCCCAAGGGCCGGGGTCGCTTTCCAGACGCGTATACACAGCGGGTATACACACCGTGTAGAGTGCTCCTCATGTCTATCGGTCACACCCTCCTCGGGCTCCTGGAGTCCGGCCCCCGACACGGTTACGACCTGAAGCGGACCTTCGACGAGAAGTTCGGCCAGGACCGCCCGCTGCACTACGGCCAGGTCTATTCGACGATGTCCCGGCTCCTGAAGAACGGACTCGTCGAGGTCGACGGCGTCGAGAGCGAAGGAGGCCCCGAGCGCAAGCGGTATGCCATCACCGACGCCGGGATCACCGATGTCTCGCAGTGGCTGGCACAGCCCGAGAAGCCGGAGCCCTACCTCCAGTCGACGCTCTACACCAAGGTCGTCCTCGCACTCCTGACCGGTCGCAGCGCGGCCGATCTGCTGGACTCCCAGCGCTCGGCGCATCTGCGGATGATGCGCATCCTGACCGACCGCAAGCGCAAGGGCGACCTCGCCGACCAGTTGATCTGCGACCACGCCCTGTTCCACCTCGAAGCCGATCTGCGCTGGCTGGAACTGACCACTGCCCGACTCGACCAGCTCGCCAAGGTGGTGGCTCCGTGATTCCCGAAGGCTCCCTGCTCGCCGCGCACGATCTGCGCAAGACCTACGGTTCGACGCCCGCCCTGGACGGCGCCTCGTTCTCCGTGCACCCCGGCGAGGTCGTCGCCGTGATGGGCCCGTCCGGCTCCGGCAAGTCGACCCTGCTGCACTGCCTGGCCGGGATCATCACGCCCGACTCCGGCACCATCACCTACGCGGGCCGCGAGCTGTCCGCGATGTCGGACGCCGAGCGCAGCGCCCTGCGGCGCAGCGACTTCGGCTTCGTCTTCCAGTTCGGCCAGCTCGTCCCGGAGCTGACCTGCGTGGAGAACGTCGCCCTGCCGCTCCGGCTGAACGGGCTCAAGCGCAAGGCCGCCGAGCGCACCGCCCTGGAGTGGATGGAGCGTCTGGAGGTCGACGACCTCGGGGCCAAGCGCCCCGGCGAGGTCTCCGGCGGACAGGGCCAGCGGGTCGCCGTGGCCCGTGCGCTGGCGGCGTCGCCGAAGGTGATCTTCGCGGACGAGCCGACCGGCGCGCTGGACTCCCTCAACGGCGAGCGGGTGATGGAGCTGCTCACCGAGGCCGCCCGCTCCGCCAACGTCGCCGTGGTCCTGGTGACCCACGAGGCCCGGGTCGCCGCCTACTCCGACCGTGACGTCACCGTGCGCGACGGCCGGGCCCGCGACATGGAGCACGCCGTATGACACTGCTCGACAAAAGCCGGGCCCCGGTGGCGGAAGCGCCCCGCCCGGCACCGCCCTCACGGGGCGCGGTGACCCTCCGCGACCTCGGCCTCGGCATCCGGTTCGCCGCCGCCGGGGGCCGCGAGGGCTGGATCCGTACGCTGCTGACCGCCGTCGGCGTCGGCCTCGGCGTCGCCCTGCTGCTGCTCGCCTCCTCCGTACCGCATCTGCTCGACGAGCGGAACGCCCGCGAACAGGCCCGCAGCGAGGCGCGGATCTCCGACTCGCCCGACGCGAACGCCCCGAAGTCGGACAGCTCGGTGCTGCGGATCAACACGACCACCGAGTACCACGACCGGACCGTCGCGGGATATCTGATGCGCGCGGACGGCTCGACGCCCGTCCTCCCGCCGGGAGTCGCCCGCTTCCCCGGGGCGGACGAGATGATCGTCTCCCCCGCCCTGCGGGAGCTGCTCGCCGAGCCGGGCAACGAACTGCTGCGCGAGCGGCTGCCGTACGGGATCACCGGCACGATCGGGGACGCCGGGCTGCGCTCCCCCGGCGAGCTCCTCTACTACGCGGGCAGCGACACCCTGACGCCCGCCTCGGGCGGCCACCGCATCGCCGGGTACGGGGACGAGCGCGGCGGCGACCCCCTCCCGCCGCTGCTGACCGTGCTCGTCGTGATGGTCTGCGTCGTACTGCTGCTGCCGGTCGCGATCTTCATCGCCACGGCCGTGCGCTTCGGCGGCGACCGCCGCGACCGCCGACTGGCCGCGCTGCGCCTGGTCGGCGCGGACATCCGGACGACCCGGCGGATCGCCGCAGGCGAGGCGCTGTTCGGTGCGCTGCTCGGGCTGCTGCTCGGCCTGGCGTTCTTCCTGGTGGGCCGGCGGTTCATCGGCGCGGTGGAGATCTGGGACGTCAGCGCGTTCCCCGCCGACCTGGTCCCCGATCCCCGGCTGGCCCTGCTGATCGTGGTGGCGGTGCCGCTGACCGCCGTCCTCGTCACCCTGGTGGCGATGCGCTCCGTGGTGATCGAGCCGCTCGGCGTCGTACGCCGGGGGCGCGAGCGGGGACGCCGGCTCTGGTGGCGGCTGCTGATGCCGCTCGCGGGGCTGGCGGTGTTCGGATTCACCGGCAAGATCAGTGCGTACGAGTACGCGCCGGAGAAGCCCTTCGGGATCGCGGCCGGCGCCGTGCTGGTGCTGGTCGGGCTCGCCCTGCTGCTGCCCTGGCTGGTCGAGGCGTGTGTGAACCGGCTGCGCGGCGGCCCGGTGCCCTGGCAGCTCGCCACCCGCAGGCTCCAGTTGAGCAGCGGGGCCGCGTCCCGCGCGGTCAGCGGGGTCACCGTGGCGGTGGCGGGCGCGATCGCGCTGCAGATGATGTTCGCCGCGATGAACGCCGACTTCAACCGGATGACCGGCCAGGACCCCACCCGGGCCCAGTTCGCCGGGTATTCCGAGGACGTCACCGGCGAGGCGGCCACCTCGGCCATCGAGCAGTTCCGCGCCACCAAGGGCGTGGAGGTGGTCATCGGATCGGTGGCGGCGTACGCGTCCAAGCCCGGCGACTACGCCGAGGAGGACGTCCCGCCCACCACCTCGCTGACCGTCGGCACCTGCGCGACCCTGCGCGAGCTGGCCCGGATCGACGCCTGCGCGGACGGCGACGTCTTCGTCGTCCACCCGCCGGGCGACAAGGACATGAGCGCCTGGGTCGACCAGACCGCCCGCAAGGGCAAGGAGGTCGAGATCGAATCCGGGAGCAGGACGGTGCGGTGGACACTGCCCGCGGACTCCGCGACCGTGCAGGGCCGCAAGGACCCGATGGGCGAGACCCACTACGGGATCATGGCCACCACCGGCGCGGTCGACGCGGGCAAGCTGCCCGGCGCGACGTTCAGCGTCCAGATCCGGGTCGACCGGAGCGTGCCGGACGTCGCCGAGTACGTGCGCAACACGGCGGCGAAGGTCGACCCCGGGATGCGCTTCGTGACGCTCGACTCGGTGGAGCGCGACCGCCAGTACGCCAGCATCCAGACCGGGCTCCAGGTGGGGGCCTCCGCGGTGCTGCTGCTGATCGCCGCGTCGATGCTGGTCTCCCAGCTGGAGCAGTTGCGTGAGCGCAGGCGACTGCTGTCGGTGCTGGTCGCCTTCGGCACCCGGCGCTCCACGCTCGGCTGGTCGGTGCTGTGGCAGACCGCCGTGCCGGTGGTGCTCGGTCTGGCGGTGGCGGTCGTGGGCGGTCTGGGGCTCGGCGGGGCGCTCACCTGGCTGATCGAGAAGCAGGTCGCCGACTGGTGGCTGTTCTGGCCGCTGGCGGGGATCGGGGGCGCGCTGATCCTGCTGGTGACCCTGCTGTCGCTGCCGCCGCTGTGGCGCATGATGCGCCCGGACGGACTGCGCACCGAGTGACACCCGCACGACGCGCGTAACGGCCGGGGCTCCTGGGAACAGGGCCCCGGCCGGACACGCCCCACGTACGTTCTCAGGTGCCCTCCGCCACCAGCCGCACCGGCAGTGGCCGCATCGCCTCGCGCAGCGCCGCGGCGAACTCCTCGAACTCGCCGCCCCGCGCCGACCCGGACCGCATCGCCAGCGCCACGCGCCGGGCGGGCGCCGGGTCCGCGAAGTACCCGGTGGCCAGCGCCTCGTTGCGGCCGGTCTCCACCGTCACCGCGGTCCGGGGCAGCAACGTCACCCCGAGCCCGCCGGCGACCAACTGGACCAGGGTGGAGAGCCCGGCGGCGGTCGTGGTCACCGGGGCGCCCTCGGTGCGGCCGGCCTCGCGGCAGATGTCCAGGGCCTGGTCGCGCAGGCAGTGCCCCTCGTCCAGGAGCAGCAGCGGCAGTTCGCGCAGCGCGTCGCGCGGGATGTCCGCCCGGCCGCCGAGCCAGTGCTCCTGCTCCATGACCAGCACGAAGTCCTCGTCGAAGAGCGGGATCTCGGTGACGCCCGGCACCCCGAGCGGCACCGCGAGCAGCAGCAGATCGAGCCGGCCCGCCGCGAGGCCCTCCAGCAGCGAGGAGGTCTGCTCCTCGTGGACCTGGAGGTCGAGGTCCGGGTAGCGCTCATGGACCAGCCGGAGCACGGTGGGCAGCAGATACGGGGCGACGGTCGGGATGACGCCGAGCCGGAGGACTCCGGTGAACGGGGCGCGGACCGCCTCCGCCTCCTCCATCAGCGCGGCGACGGCCTCCAGCACCGCCCCGGCCCGCACCGCGAGCCGCTCCCCCGCGGGCGAGAGCAGCACCTTGCGCGTCGTACGCTCGATGAGCTGGACACCCAGTGCCTCCTCCAGGGTGGACACCGCTCCGGAGAGTGCGGGCTGACTCATCCCGATTGCTGCCGCCGCGTCCCGGAAGTGCAGATGCTCCGCCACGGCCGCGAAGGCGCGCAGCTGCGACAGGCTCGGCTGTTTGCCGGGCGACTTACCGGACTGCTTGGGTCGTATGCCGTGATTTACCTGCGCCACTGATAGGCACCTCCGATCATCTGGACCGAGTGTAGCTATTTCCGTGATCAATGCACTCTGTGCCATGGTGGGGCTCGTCCAACCCTCAGGAAGACCCTCAAAAAGGGAATTCCAGACGTTGCAAGGAGAGCGCGTGCTCACTGTCGGTGACAAGTTCCCCGAGTTCGACCTGACCGCTTGTGTTTCGCTGGAGAGCGGCAAGGAGTTCGAGCAGATCAACCACAAGACCTACGAGGGCAAGTGGAAGATCGTCTTCGCGTGGCCGAAGGACTTCACCTTCGTGTGCCCCACCGAGATCGCCGCCTTCGGCAAGCTCAACGAGGAGTTCGCCGACCGTGACGCCCAGGTCCTCGGCTTCTCCGGTGACTCCGAGTTCGTGCACCACGCCTGGCGCAAGGACCACCCGGACCTGACCGACCTGCCCTTCCCGATGCTGGCCGACTCGAAGCACGAGCTCATGCGTGACCTCGGCATCGAGGGCGAGGACGGCTTCGCCCAGCGCGCCGTCTTCATCGTCGACCAGAACAACGAGATCCAGTTCACGATGGTGACCGCCGGTTCCGTGGGCCGTAACCCCAAGGAGGTCCTGCGGGTCCTCGACGCCCTGCAGACCGACGAGCTGTGCCCGTGCAACTGGACCAAGGGCGAGAACACCCTCGACCCGGTCGCGCTCCTCTCGGGCGAGTGAGCTGATACCGACATGGCTCTCGACGAACTGAAGTCCGCCCTGCCGGACTTCGCCAAGGACCTGAAGCTGAACCTCGGCTCGGTCATCGGCAACAGCGACCTCCCGCAGCAGCAGCTGTGGGGCACCGTGCTGGCCTGCGCGATCGCCTCGCGTTCGCCGAAGGTGCTGCGCGAGCTGGAGCCCGAGGCGAAGGCCAACCTCTCCGCCGAGGCGTACACCGCGGCGAAGTCGGCGGCCGCGATCATGGCGATGAACAACGTCTTCTACCGGACCCGGCACCTGCTGTCGGACCCGGAGTACGGCACGCTCCGCGCGGGCCTGCGGATGAACGTCATCGGCAACCCGGGTGTGGAGAAGGTCGACTTCGAGCTGTGGTCGCTCGCCGTCTCCGCGATCAACGGCTGCGGCCAGTGCCTGGACTCCCACGAGCAGGTGCTGCGCAAGGCCGGCGTGGACCGTGAGACCATTCAGGAAGCCGTCAAGGTCGCTTCGGTGATCCAGGCGGTCGGTGTGACCCTCGACGCCGAGGCCGTACTCGCCGAGTAGTGACACCGCACCACCCCTGATACGAGAAGAGCCCCGAGGACGACCGACCGTCCCCGGGGCTCTTCTTTTGCGTTCCGCCCACCGCTTCCGCCCGCGGCTTCCGCTCCGCTACTCCTGCGGCGGCGGCCTGTTCTCCGGCGCGCGTTCGCCCGGGGCGTCCTGCGGGCCCGGTGGCGCCGGAGCCGCCGTGGCGTGCGCCGGGGTCATCGACAGGGCGGTGGCCCCGTGGTGCCCGCCGCTCTCGCCCGGGCCGCCCGGCGCCGCGTACGAGCGCAGATAGCCGACCACCGTGTTGATCACGGCGACCAGCGGTACGGCGACCACCGCGCCGCCGATGCCCGCGACCAGCCCGCCGGTCGCGACCGAGAGGACCACCGCGAGCGGATGGACCCGGACCGCGCGGCCGAGGATGAACGGCTGCAGGATGTGGCCTTCGATCTGCTGTACGGCCAGGACGACCACCAGCGCCCACAGGGCGGTCCACACCCCCTCGGTGACCAGTGCGACGACCACCGCGAGCGCTCCGGAGACCACGGCGCCGACGAGCGGGATGAAGGCGAACAGGAAGATGAAGACGGCCAGCGGCACCGCGAGCGGCACATTGAGGATGTAGAGGCCGAATCCGATGAAGATGGCGTCGATCAGGGCGACGAGCACCGTGCCGCGCACATACGCGGTCAGGGTGCGCCAGGCGCGCGGTCCGGCGCCGGCGACCCCGGGGCGGGCGGCGGCGGGCACCAGCTTGAGCGACCACTCCCAGATCCGCCTGCCGTCGTAGAGCAGGAACAGCGTGGAGAACATCGCCAGCAGCAGCCCGGTGAGGAACTCCACCATCACGGTGACGCCCTGGAGCCCGGCGGAGGTGATCTCCTCGGTGTTGGTGCCGATGGTGTCGTTGAGGTTCTTGGCGATGTCGTTGATCTGCTGCTCGGTGACGTGGAAGGGGCTGTCGAGCAGCCAGCGCTTCAACTCGTCGATGCCGTCGCGGACCCGGTCGGAGAGCGTGTCGAGGTTCTCCATCACCTGCCACACCACGAACCAGCCGACCAGGCCGATGATGACGAACCCGAGGACGGCGGTCACGGCGGTGGCGAGCCCGTGGGGCAGCCCGAACCGCTTGAGCCAGACGACGGTCGGCTGGAGCATCGCGGTGACGAGCAGCGCGGCGGCGAAGGCCAGCACCACGAGCTGGACCGCGCTGATCACCTGCATCAGCACCCAGAGCGTCCCCGCGAGGACGAGGAGCCGCCAGCCGGCCTCGGCGGCGACCCGCATCCCCCACGGGAGCGCCGCCACCGGATCCGGCTTCGCGGCGACCGAGGGGGCGTACGAGGGCGGCGCGGGCACCTGCCCGGGGTCGTCGGCCTCGGGGACGGCGGAGTCCCCCCGCGCCGCGGGGGGTTCGTCCTCGTCGGCGGCGGCGCGCGCCCGCCGCTCGTCCAGTCGTGCTCCCAGCTCCGTCAGTTCGGACCCGAAGCGGCCCAGCCAGCCCGGCAGTTTCGACATGCTTGCTTTCCTTCCCCCATCTTCGCCACCCAGCGCTCCTCGGCCCGTCCGGGCGCCTCGCGACGCCCCCGGGTTCGCCGGGATGCGACCGTACACGCGCGAGGCCCCCCACCGTCTGGACGGTGAGGGGCCTCGCGAGGTTGAGAGCGCGGTCCGTGGACTTCGCCCGCTCCCTCTAATACCAGTTGTTGGCCTGCCAGAAGGACCAGGCGCCGCACGGGCTGCCGTAACGGCTGTCCATGTAGCTGAGGCCCCACTTGATCTGGGTGGCCGGGTTGGTCTGCCAGTCGGCGCCGGCGGACGACATCTTGTGACCCGGGAGCGCCTGCATCAGACCGTACGCCCCGGAGGACGGGTTGGTCGCGCGGTAGTTCCAGGTCGACTCGTGGTTCACGATGTTGCTGAAGCACTGGAACTGGTCCGCGGGGACCATCTGACGGGCCATCGCCTGCACGTCGGCCACGCTGTAGGAGCCCTGCGCGGAGAACGAGGAGGCGTCGCGGACGGAAGAACGGCTGGCGCGCTCGGCGGCCTCCTTCTTCTCCTTCTCGGCCTGCTCCGCAGCCTTGCGCTCGGCCTCGACCCGGTCCTCGGCCGCCTGCTTCTTGGACTTGGCGTCCTTGGCGGCCTGGATGCGGGCCGATTCCTCGGCCGACTTCTTCGCGGCGGCGTCGGCGGCGGATGCCTGGGCATCGGCCTGCTGCGTCAGCGAAGCGGTCTGGACCGCGGCCTGCTGGCCCGCGGGGATGTCTGCGAGCAGCGTGGTGTCGGCTGCGGCCGCTTCGAAGTTGTTGTCGTCGGCGGCAGGTGTGCCGCCCGCAGCAACGCCTACGACGGCGCCTACGGTGGTGACCGCGGTGGCAGATGCCACGGCGAACCCCCGGACCGAGATCCGGCTCACATGGTGTCCTTCCAGCATCGCCCGCTTAGGTGACCTCGCGGGCGCAATCGTGCCCCTGGCACTGGCCTCCCTACTGCGTGGGTCACGGGAGGCGCGGGCCCGTTGGGCAACCCCGGTGAGGAGGCTGCCGCGTGGTGCTCGCGGGCGGCATACGGGCGTCTCGTGTTGAGTTGTGTGGTGCGTGGCGCCTCTGGAGGTGCCCAAGTGCCGTATGCGGGGCCTGACGGAAGCAAGACTCTGCCGGACGGGGACGCCAGGAGGCAATTCTGTGTTGCGTGGGAAAGGTCACACCCCGTTTGGGCCACTGGTTTTCCGGAAATGACGGCGCAGCACAATGCCGCCCGGCTAAGCTCCTTGGCTCGCCGGGCGGCATCAATGGGGCATGCAGGTCAGATGTGGCCTTCCTCCAGCATTTCGGTCACCAGCGCGGCGATCTGTGAACGCTCGGAACGCGTGAGCGTGACGTGGGCGAACAGCGGATGGCCCTTCAGTTTCTCGACGACGGCGACGACTCCGTCGTACCGGCCGACCCGGAGGTTGTCCCGCTGGGCCACGTCGTGAGTGAGCACGACACGCGAATTCGCCCCGATTCGGGACAACACGGTCAGCAGGACGTTCCGTTCGAGCGACTGCGCCTCGTCGACGATCACGAACGCGTCGTGCAGCGAGCGGCCGCGGATGTGGGTGAGCGGCAGGACCTCCAGCATCCCGCGCCCGAGCACCTCCTCGATGATCTCGCGCCCGGCGACCGCCGAGAGCGTGTCGAAGACCGCCTGCGCCCAGGGGCTCATCTTCTCGGCCTCGCTGCCGGGGAGATAGCCGAGCTCCTGTCCGCCCACCGCGTACAGCGGGCGGAAGACCATCACCTTCTTGTGCTGCCGGCGCTCCAGCACCTCCTCCAGGCCCGCGCAGAGGGCCAGCGCCGACTTCCCGGTGCCCGCCCGGCCGCCGAGCGACACGATGCCGACATCGCTGTCGAGGAGGAGATCGAGGGCGATCCGCTGCTCGGCGCTGCGCCCGTGGATGCCGAAGGCCTCCCGGTCGCCCCGCACGAGCCGCACATTGCCCTCGGCCGTCACCCGGCCGAGCGCCTTGCCGCGCTCGGACTGGAGGACCAGGCCGGTGTGCACGGGCAGTTCGGCGGCCTCGGGGACGTACAGCGTCTCCTCGCTGAACAGCAGGTCGATCTGTTCCCCGGCGAGGGACAGTTCGCTCATGCCGGTCCAGCCGGAGTCGGTGATGGCGAGCTCGGCGCGGTACTCCTCGGCGAGGAGGCCGACGGAGGACGCCTTGATGCGGAGCGGCAGGTCCTTGGAGACGACCGTGACGTCGTACCCCTCGGCCTGGAGGTTGCGTGCGACCGCGAGAATCCGTGAGTCGTTGTCCCCCAACCGGTAGCCGGCGGGCAGGACGCCGGGATCGGAGTGGTTGAGTTCGACACGGAGCGTCCCGCCCAGATCCCCGAGCGGGATCGGGGCGTCCAGCCGGCCGTACCGGACCCGGAAGTCGTCCAGCAGGCGCAGGGCCTGCCGGGCGAAGTAGCCGAGCTCGGGATGGTGCCGTTTGGCCTCCAGTTCCGTGACCACCACGATCGGCAGCACGACTTCGTGCTCGTCGAAGCGGGCCATGGCGCCTGGGTCGGCCAGCAGGACGCTGGTGTCGAGAACGTAGGTGCGCCTGTCGGGCATGCGGCGCTTAGTGCTGGTCACCACGGAAGGACGTACCCCCTCGGACGAGGTCGGGGAGTGCGACGAACGGTCGCGGAGCTTCCCGAAGGGAGAGGACGGACCGGAATCGGGCCCCACTGCGCGGGCCGGACCACGGCCTCCGCGTCGGCCGCACGCTGTGTACGGTCCTTCGTGTGCAAAGGGCCTCCCGGGCGAGCGGTCTTGGCACCGCTCACTTGGATGCGACATCCGCCTGGTTGATGACCGGACGTCGACCTGACAGGGGTATTCCCTTTATCGCGCGAAGCCATGCCGCCGCATATGACACGGTGTGGAGAAGTCCCGGTGGACGCGCGATGACTCCCCTATATAGAGGAGTCATCGGGCGGTACGGGTGAGGGGGCCGTTCAGGCGCCGTAGCGGCGGTGGCGGGCGGCGTAGTCGCGCAGCGCCCGGAGGAAGTCGACCTTGCGGAAGGCCGGCCAGAAGACCTCGCAGAAGTAGTACTCCGAGTGGGCGCTCTGCCAGAGCATGAAGCCCGAGAGCCGCTGCTCGCCGCTCGTCCGGATCACCAGGTCGGGGTCGGGCTGGCCCCGGGTGTAGAGATGCTCGGAGATCAGGTCGGTGGAGACGACCTCGGCGAGCTCCTCGAAGCTCGTGCCCTTCTCCGAGTGCTCCAGGAGCAGGGAGCGCACCGCGTCCGCGATCTCCTGGCGGCCGCCGTAGCCGACCGCGACATTGACGATTATTCCGTCTATTCCGGACGTCGACTCCTCGGCCTCCTTGAGAACGATCTGCGTCTCGGCCGGAAGCAGGTCGAGCGTGCCGACGTGGTGGACGCGCCAGCGCCCGTCCGACGCGAGGTTGCGCACGGTGTTCTCGATGATGCCGAGCAGCGGCTTCAGCTCGTGCTCGGGCCGGTCGAAGTTGTCCGTGGACAGCATCCAGAGGGTGACGACCTCGACATCGGTCTCACTGCACCAGCCGAGCAGCTCGGAGATCTTGTCCGCACCGGCCTGGTGGCCCTGTACGGCCGATCCGCCGGACGCCTTGGCCCACCGCCGGTTGCCGTCGAGAATGACCCCGATGTGCTTCGGCACCTGGTCGTGGTCCAGGCGGCCTCCCACCCGGCGCGCGTAGAGCCTGTACACCAGGTCGCGGAAGTTCACTGCGTTCACCCTCTCGGTTCCGTACGGGCCCGGGGCCCGTCCTCCCCGTCGCCGGGGGTCCGGGGGCCGTCCCCCGCAGGGGATCGCCGCACGACCTGCGCCGCCCGCGCGATCCCTCGGCGGTCCGCGCCTCTACCACTGGCACGGGCCACGCGGGCCTTCGCCGCGCCGCACATCGGCATTCCCCGAAGCCGCCACATTACTGCGACCGGGTCACGGGGGCCCAACCCGGTCTGTCACAACTCCGTGATAAGGAATGAAACGTGACTGATTACCTCTCCCCCGACCTTTACTACCGCGCCGCCGGTTCGCGCTACGACTCCATGGAGTACCGCAGGACCGGGCGCAGCGGCCTCAAGCTGCCCGCCCTCTCGCTGGGCCTGTGGCACAACTTCGGCGACGACCGGGCCCTGGACTCGCAGCGGGCGATCCTGCGCCGCGCCTTCGACCTCGGGGTGACCCACTTCGACCTGGCCAACAACTACGGCCCGCCGCCCGGCTCGGCCGAGCTGAACTTCGGCAAGCTCTTCGCCCAGGACTTCGCCCCGTACCGTGACGAACTGCTCATTTCCACCAAGGCCGGTTATCTGATGCACCCCGGCCCGTACGGGGAGTGGGGCTCGCGGAAGTATCTGCTGTCCTCCCTCGATGCCTCCCTGAAGCGGATGGGCCTCGATTACGTCGACGTCTTCTACTCGCACCGCTTCGACCCGCACACCCCGCTGGAGGAGACGATGGGCGCCCTGGCGTCCGCCGTCCAGCAGGGCAAGGCGCTGTACGTGGGTGTCTCCTCGTACAACGCGGAGCAGACCGCCGAGGCGGCCGGGCTGCTCAAGGAGATGGGTGTGCCGGCGCTGATCCACCAGCCGTCCTACTCCATGATCAACCGCTGGATCGAGGACGACGGGCTGCTCGACACCCTGGAGGCGGCCGGGATGGGCTGCATCTCCTTCGTGCCGCTCGCGCAGGGCCTGCTCACCAACAAGTATCTGAAGGGCATCCCGGAGGGCTCGCGCGCCACCCAGGGCAAGTCCCTCGACCCGGGTCTGCTCTCCGACGAGGTGGTGCGCCGCCTCAACGGACTCAACGACATCGCGCGGGGCCGCGGCCAGTCGCTCGCCCAGCTCGCCATCGCGTGGGTGCTGCGCGACAGCCGGATGACGTCGGCGCTGATCGGCGCGTCGAGCGTGAAGCAGCTGGAGGAGAACGTGGCGGCCCTCGCGGGTCCGGCGCTGACCGCCGAGGAGCTGAAGGAGATCGACGCCTTCGCCGTGGACACGGCGGGCACGAACATCTGGGCCGGCCGCAGCTGACGTCGGCTCACCAGGGCTGCCGCTCAGCTCAACAGGGCTTCCGCCGAACCGGACTTCCGTACGGGAAGAACGGGGCGGCGGGAGCCCGGAGACCGGTGCCCGCCCCGGCCCACAAAAAACGGGCCGGTCCGTGGGGGGGGATACGGACCGGCCCGAGGGGGGGTTTCCACCATAACCCTTCGTAAGTGCTGCCGCGTGCCACGCCACTCCACCATTACTCTCCGAATTCGCCGGACTGCGTTCCGAGCAGGCCGCACCCGGGCCGGACACCCGGTACCGGCCCCGGTGCCGACCCCGTGCCGACCCTGATATCGGCCCCCGTATCGAGGGGTCGTCGGGCACCGTCGCCTTGACGCCGCCGGGCGCGGTAGAGGACAGAACCTGACCTCTGGACGCTCTAGGTTCGATCCATGACGCGACGATCCCCTGCGGCGGCGACAGCGGCAGCGACCGCCACCACGACCGTGACCTGGACCGGGGCGAACGCCCGACGGCTGGCCCGCCAGCATCTCCACCCGGACCCCTCCGGCACCGCGTCGCCCTTCACCTCCCCCGGCACGGCGGTGGCCGCGATGCTCGGCGCGCACGCCCAGGTGCTATCGGCGGCCGAGCTGTCCGTGGGGCTGCGCGGGGACGGGCTGACCCGTACGGACGTCCGTACGGCGCTGTGGAGCGACCGGACCCTGGTCAAGACGTTCGGGCCACGTGGCACGGTCCACCTGCTGCCCGCGGCGGACCTGCCCCTGTGGACCGGGGCGCTGTCCGCGGTGCCCGCGGGCACGAACCCCTTCCCCAAGGACGCCCGGATGACCCCGGACCAGGTGGAGGAGGTCGTCGCGGCCGTCGCGGCGGCGCTGACCGGGACGGAGCTCACGATCGACGAACTCTCCGAGGAGGTCGTCGCACGGACCGGGCCGTGGGCCGGGGACCTGGTGATGCCCGGGTTCCAGACGATGTGGCCGCGCTGGCGGCAGGTCCTGCACCTGGCGGGCCACCGGGGCGCCCTCGCCTACGCCCCGAACCGGGGCCGGAAGGCGACGTACACCAACCCCGGGTGCACCCCGCTGCCCGGCCCCGGGGCACTGGCGGTCCTGATCGAGCGGTACCTGTACGCGTACGGGCCCGCCACCCCCGCACACTTCGCCCGCTGGCTCGCCGCGCCGAGGGCCTGGGCGGCCGAGCGGTTCGCCGAGCTGGCCGCGTCGGGGGCG
This sequence comes from Streptomyces sp. NPDC091289, assembly GCF_044757365.1. NCBI lineage: Bacteria > Bacillati > Actinomycetota > Actinomycetes > Kitasatosporales > Streptomycetaceae > Streptomyces > Streptomyces sp. NPDC091289. The sequence continues at coordinate 22,315 of NZ_JBIVUT010000038.1, read as the reverse complement.
ATCGAGGAGGTGACGTTCGCGGACGAGGGGCCGGCGTGGGTGGTCGCGGGCGACACGGACTTCCCGGCGGCGGAGGTACGGGGCGTGCGGCTGCTCCCGTACTTCGACGCGTTCGGCATCGCTTCGTGGCCCCGCGAGAAGCTGTTCCCGGGGGCGTCGTACGAGCGGGCCCTCGCGGGCGGGCAGGCGGGGAACTTCCCGGTGCTGCTGGTGGACGGCATGGTGGCCGGCGTCTGGCACCAGCGCCGCTCGGGCCGCCGGATCGCGGTGACCGTGGAGCCGCTGGAGCCCCTGCCCGCGGCCGGGCTGCGGGACCTGGAGGAGCAGGTGGAGCGGGTCGCCGCGGTCATGGAGGGGACGGCGGAACTGACGGTCGGCCCGGTGACGGTGGGACCGCACGCGTAGGGCGGGGCGTACGGGTCAGGGGCGGGCTTGCGCGTACGGGTCGAGGACCGGCGTGCGGGTCGGGGACCGGGCGTACGGGTCGAGGACCGGGCGTACGCGGGTCAGCGGCGGGGCTCGAAGCGGACCGCCATCGTGTCCCCGGCGACCACCACGAAGTCCCCTTCCTCGCACCGGATCACGGCCTGGAGCACCTCACCGCCGGCGTCCCTGAGCTCCTGGGTGCCCACGACCGTCCACGCTCCCCCGTACGGCACCGGCGGCAGGAGGGCGGGTGGGGCGTGCTGCCACCGGCTCGCCGGTACACACCAGTCGGGCAGCCTCGGCCAGGTGCCCGGGGTGACGTGCAGCGTCCGGTCGGAGGCGCAGGTCAGCAGGACGGACTGGTCGTCCGCGAGGACGAACTCGACGGCCTCCGGTTCGCCCGCCCGGCCCTCGGGCCGGTAGTAGACCCCGAGGACGGCGGTGATCCTGGCCCCCGTGAGCCAGTCGGCGTTGCCGTGCCGCGTGCGCCCGGCAGGCCCCGCACAGTCTTCCCTCTCCACGGTCATGACGGCTCCCACTCCTTCGCTGTGCGTGCCTCCCACCGAGTAGGACGGTCGCCCGCGCGATCCCGTTGCCTCCGGGGCAAGCCTGAACTGGCGTACGGAATAGGCGGGTTGACCGGAGAGACGGGATCCGGCCACCGTCACCGGGGCTTTCGGGCCTCGATCAGGAAGCGGGCGGTGCGGGCCTCGAACGGCCCTTCCGCCTCGATCCGCCGGTGCAGCGCGGCCAGTTGGGGCCGGTACTGCTCAACGGTGAAGCCGGGCACCATCCAGATCACCTTGCGCAGGAAGTAGACCACCGCACCGATGTCGCGGAACTCGGTGCGCAGGGTCTCGGAGCGCAGGTCCACCACCTCGAGACCGGCCGCCGTCGCGGCGGCCCGCGCGTCCTCGGGGTGCCGGCCGCGCCGGACCTCCGGTGGCTGCGGTCCGAGGAAGTACTCCACGAGCTCGAAGACGCTGGCGGGGCCGACCTGCTGTGAGAAGTACGTACCGCCGGGGGTCAGGACGCGCGCGATCTCCTCCCACCACGTGGTGACCGGATGGCGGCTGACCACGAGGTCGAAGGCGGCGTCCCCGAAGGGCAGCGGCGGTTCGTCCGCGTCGGCGACGACGACCGCCCCGAGCGGATGCAGCAGGGCGGTGGCGCGGGCGACGTTCGGCGGCCAGGCCTCCGTAGCCACGGTGACCGGCGGGAGCTTCGGGGCGGCGGCCAGCACCTCGCCGCCGCCGGTCTGGAGGTCGAGCGCGGCGTGGGCCCGGCCGAGCCGGTCGGCCATCGCGCGGGCATACCCCCAGGAGGGGCGCTCCTCGGTGGCCCGGCCATCGAGCCAGGAAAAGTCCCATCCGTCCACGGAGACGGCGTCGGCCTCGGCGACGAGGGCCTCGAAGCGGTCGTGGGAGGCCGCGGAGTCGAAGGCCTCCGAGGGGAGGGGCAAGGGGGCGGGAGCGGATGGTTCGGACATACGGGAATCGTGTCAGGCGGGCCCGGGACACGCGAATGGATTCCGGTGCACCCGGGCGGGCCCCGCCTCAGGCGGCGAGAGCCCCCAGCAGCAGGCCGGTCAGCGCCCCGGCGATCATGAACGGGCCGAACGGGATGCCGGTCCTGCGCCCCGCCCGGCGCAGCAGCACGAGGCCGAGTCCGTACACCGCCCCGAACAGGAACCCGGCGAACCCGCCCAGGAACAGCACGGTCCAGCCGTACCAGCCGAGGGCGACGCCCAGGGCGAGGGCGAGCTTCACATCGCCGAAGCCCATGCCGTTCGGGTTGATCAGGAAGAGCAGGAGGTAGAAGCCGCCGAGGGCCAGTCCGCCCAGCAGCCCGGAGGTCCAGGATCCGGCGTGCCCGGGAAGCAGCGCGGCACAGCCGAGCAGCAGGACGGCCGCGGCCGCCAGGGGCAGGGTCAGCGGGTCGGGCAGCCGGTGGACCCGCCGGTCGACGACGGCGAGGAGCACGGCGACGGGGGTCAGCGCCAGCCACCCGATGAGCTCGGGCCTGGCCCCGGTGGCGGCGGCGAGCGCGACACAGGCGAGCGCGGTGACCAGGGGGGCGAGGACGCCGGGGGCGTAGCCGGGCGGCGTTCCCGGGGCGGCGCAGGGCGCGCACCGGGCCGGGCCGAGCCAGCCGCGGACCGGGCCGGTGAGCGGGTGGCCCGCGGGGCACGCCGTACGCCAGGGCTCCTCCGGCTCGACGGCGAACCGGTAAGCGGCGCGCGGGATCAGCAGTCCGGTGACGGCACCCCAGACCGCGGCGACGGCGAGCAGCGCGGCGTCCACGGAACGACCCTAACGGGCCGCGGGAACAGGGGTCTTGGGCCCGGGGACCCAGGAATGACCGTTCGGGGCCCAGGCGTCGGCGTTCGGGAACCACGGGCGTCCGGCCGGGGCTACGGTCGGTGCCCATGAGGACATGGCGCGATGGCGACGGGACGCTCACGGTCGGCACGGTCGGCACGGACTCCAGGGCCGGGGCAGGGGCCGGAGTCGGGGCAGGGGCCCTGGAGGTGCCGCTGCGGATAGCGGCCTCGTACCGGGCCCGCACCCGGGGGCTGCTCGGGCGGGACGGGATCGAGGGGGCGCTGCTGCTCACGCCGGCCGGGAGCGTGCACACCTTCCGGATGCGGTTCGCCATCGATGTGGCGTACCTGGACCGGAAGTTCCGGGTCCTCGCCGTCCGCACGATGAAGCCCGGCCGCCTCGGGCTGCCCCGGCTGCGGTCCCGGCACGTGGTGGAGGCGGAGGCCGGGGCGATGGAGCGGTGGGGGGTGCGGCCGGGCGTACGGGTGGAACTGCGGGCGACGGCCCCCGCACCAGAGCCGTCGGATGCGTCCGAGGCTTAGTGCGCGCCCGCGACGAGGCGTGTCCGTTCCCTACGGCGTGTCCGTTCCCTACGGCGGGCCCGCGCCCAGCAGGGTCCAGGCCCCGTAGGCGGCGGACGCGCAGGCGAGGACGGCGAGCACGGCGGCCGTGCGTCCCGTGGTGCGCAGCCGCAGCAGGGCGACGGCGGGCGGGAGCAGCAGCGGGAACGCGGGCATCATCAGGCGGGGCCGGGAACCGAAGTATCCGGCGCCGATCAGCGAGATGACGACGATCGTGATCGCGTAGACGAGGACCGGGAGCGGCTGCCGCTGCCGTACGCAGAGCACCACCAGCCACCCGAGCAGCCCGAGCGCCGCGCACAGGCCGAGGGCGGCGGGCCACGGGAGGCCGGCGATGAAGGCGGCGAGCGCGCGTCCGCCGTCGATGTTGTTGCCCCACTGCGCCTGGACGTCGAAGTAGGCGAACGGGCTGCCCTCGCGTACGGCCACGAACACCACGTACGCCAGCCAGCCGAGCGGTGCGAGGGCCACGCCCGCGATCATCCGGGCGTTGCGGCGGAGGACCGGGCCGACGCCGCCGTCGGCGCGGTACTCCCGTACGAGGGTGACGGCGGCGGTGATCGCCAGGGCCGCGATGAGCGCCGCCGCCGTGGGCCGGGTGAGCCCCGCCAGGACGGACAGCGCGGCCGCGACGATCCAGCGGCCCTTGAGGACGGCGTACAGCGCCCAGGCCGCGAGCGCGGTGAACAGGGTCTCCGTGTACGCCATCGACTGGACGAACGCCGTCGGGTGGACGCCCCAGAGCGCGGCCAGCACCACGCCCGTACGCCGTCCGCGCAGATGGGAGCCGACGGCGAAGATGCCCCAGGCGGCGAGCAGCCCGGCCGTCCAGGAGACCAGGAGGCCGGCCCCGCCCAGGGTGAGCGGGGTCACGGCGGAGATGGCGCGTTCCAGGGCCGGGAGGAGCGGGAAGAACGCCAGGTCGGAGTGGACGGAGCCGTCCGGGAGGGTGGCGGTGTAGCGGTAGCCGTGCTCGGCGATGCGCTGGTACCAGACGGAGTCCCAGCGTCCGCTGAGCGGCCCCAAGGGGTCCTTCCCGGCGGCCGACGCGGCTGCCCAGAAGGCCAGGAGCCCCAGGGCCCGGGCGGCGGCGTAGACCGCGAGCGCGGGCGCGGCGGCCCGGAGCGCGGCGGCGGCACGGGGCCCGGGAGTGCGGGGGCCCGGGGCCGGACCGGCGGCCGTCCGGGTGCGGAGCTGGTGATCGGACATACGGCCGATTATGACGTCGGCGGCGGGCTCTCCCCGCCACGGGCGGCCGGGGCGGTGCTGTGCCCGGGAGGTCGGGGCGGCCCGGCTCAGACGCCGAGCACCTCGTTCCCGAAGACCTTCCACGGCGACATCTCCACCGCGTCCATGACCGCCAGCTGAGGGTGCCGGGCCGCCGTCTCGTCCCGTACGGCGACGGTGTCCGGCCAGGCGTCGAGGTGCGCGGCGCCGTCGATGACGACACCGTCCCAGTCGGTGGCGGCCGTCGCACCGCTCCGGTCGACGACGAAGCCGATGCACAGCACGGAGGCCCGTCCCACGGTCCGCCGGATGGCGTTCACCGCACACTCCCGCTCCGGCTCGGGCAGCTCCCCGACGGAGAACTCGACGGCGACGACACCGGCCCGGGCCCGCCGGATGCGGACCAGGAGGTCGAGGCCGTCGTCGGCCCACAACCGGAATCCGACCTCGCGCAGCCGCTGGAGGCCGGCGATGGACAGCAACTGCTCGCGGGTGACGGGTGAACGGGCCCCCAGAGACGCGGAGTCGAGGTTCACGAGCGCCACGCGGCCGGTCACCGGGTGCGCCGGGCGGAGCCCTTCGGCCTCCAGGTCGCCCAGCAGGGTCCGGGCGTCCAGCCGGGTCCAGCCCAGGTGGTACGAGTAGAAGAATCCGGCACCCATCGACGCCCACCCCCATCGCTCTGCATCGCGGCGGCGTCGTGGTCGGCGGCCCCCGGCACCTCCGAGCGTACTGAGCGGCGGCCCGGGCCGCGTGGGCCCACGGACCCACGGGCGGCCCCAAGCGGAACGGCCGCCGCGCCCCGCCGAAGCAACACGGCTCCCGGCAGCCGCACTTGGGCCCGGCTTTGGGACCGGGGGCCCGGGTGGGGGCAGCTTTTCGGCCGTACGCTCTCAGCCGTCGGGCAACACGCGCGAGGTCTGAGGAGAGGTGCACCGTGAGCGGTGGCGGGGGCTGGGGAGACCGGAGCGCGGGGCACATACCGCCGGGGCGCCACGGCATCGCAGGGTCGGGCGCCCCACGTCACGGCCAACAGGGCGGCCGTTTCTTCGCGTTGACCCGCAGCTGGGTGACGGGCGCGCTCGTCTACCTCGCCGCCGGATTCGTCACGAGCCGGGTCCTGGTCGAACTGCTGGGCACCGAGGCACGGTTGGAGAGCTTCGGCTGGCGGCTGGCACTGTTCCACCTGCCCGCTCTCCTCGTGACGCTCCTAACCGTCCTGGCCGCCGCCCGGATCCTCCCCGACGAGCACCGCGAGTCCTCCCGCACCCTGTATCTGCTCGCCGCCCTGGCCATACCGCTGGCCGGTCTGCTGTACGGCTTCGCCGTCGCCGGGGACGTCGTCGGCATCGAGGGCGTCCTCATGCCGGCCGTCTCGCTGGCGGCCGGCGCGGCCTCGGGGGTGGCCGTCGACCGGCTGCTGGAGGAGCGCGCCACCCGGCCGCCGCCCCCGCCGCACTACTCGTACAACTGGCGGGACAGCGGTGCGACGGCGACGGAGTACCTGGGTGTCGTCGTCCTCGTCACCCTGCTGATCGGCGCGATGGCGATGGCCGGGGTCGGCGGGAAGATCGGGGAGCGCCTGCGGTGCGCGATCAGCTCGCTGGCCGGGGGCGGCGGCTCCTGCTCCTCCGGCGGCCCGGATCCCGAGGCGAAGCCGAAGACGGACGCGGACTACGAGCCCAAGATGTGCCAGATCTCCAGCATCTCGGACACGGCGGGCGGCAAGGTCAAGATCGGCTGGTTCGAGTGGGGCGAGGAGTACGGCTTCCAGCAGAAGGTCTCGCAGGCGAACACCGATGTGAACGGCGACGGGAAGGTCGACGGCAACGACAAGGTCGTCTCCATGACGTTCACCGACGCCGCCTCCGCCGGGGCCACCGCCAGCACCCCGGGCGTCAAGCTCGGGAGCCTCGGCAAGGCGGACGTCGACATCGGCGGCGGCATCAAGATCACCAACGGTGACACCTGGATCTTCTCCAGCGAGGAGGAGGCGGAGAAGATGCGGGACGACATCGAGGAAATGAAGGTGTGGGAGACCTCCACCAAGCACAGCGGCGGCTACGGCGGCGGCTGGTACTCCGCGATGAAGTGGGCGGAGAAGAAGGAGGACATCGAGAAGAAGATCGGCGACAAGAAGATCTCCTACTCGACCGTCGGCCTCAACGCCTACGCGGACGGCGGCCTGTCCTTCAAGGGCGGCGACGAGGGCGAACTCGGCGCCAAACTGGGCGGCAAGGCGAAGTTCTCGCCCGAGGTGACGATCACCAAGGACGACGTGAACGGCAACGAGTCGTACACGTACACCGCCAAGCTCGAACTGGAGGGCAAGGTCGGCGGCAACGTAGGCCCGGTCAAGGGCACGGTCGGCGGCAAGCAGAACCGCACCGGCGCCATCACCGTCACCCGCGACCAGAAGACCGGGAAGATCGTCCGCATCGACATGACGCAGACCGTGGAGAACGGCTCGACGTCCGGCAAGGTCGAGGTCGGCGGCGACAACGGCGAGAGCGGCCAGGACAAGCGCGGCGGCAAGGGCAGCGCCTCCGACTCCTCGAGCGAGACCGGCATCGACGTGGTCACGAACTCGATCGTCTTCGGCAAGGACACGGACGCGGCCACCGAGGCGAACCGGGCCGTCGCCGAACAGTGGCTGGGCGGCTCCGGCAACAACACCGCCCCGTTCGAGTACCTCTTCGGCGACCACGGCATGGAGACCCGCCCGGAGGGCAACGACCCGTTCCAGCAGCTGATGTTCGAGGACGGACTGTCCAGCTCCCTGCGGTACACCGGCGAGAGCGACGCCCAGGAGTTCGGCTTCGAGATCTCGCTCGGCATGAGCCTCGGGTTCTCGCTCTCCACGGAGGAGAAGAAGGAGACGCTGGCGGACGCGCGGTTCCTCGGGGCCCCGCAGGGCGACGCGCGCACGTATCTTCCGTACAGCTACTGCGCGAACTGAACGGGCGGTGACAGAGACGATGAGTACCAGAACGCGGAACACGCAGAAGACGCGGAACACGCAGAGGACGCAAAGGACGCAAAGGACGCAAACGGCCTGGCGGCGGACGACGGCGGCCGCGGTGGCCGTCGCGGCAGCGACCGTGCTGCTGACCGGATGCGGCGGCGACCAGGACACCGCATCCGTGCCCGAGGGCTGGGGCACGCTGGACACGAAGAGCCTGCGCGTCGGCTACCCGAAGAGCGCGGGGTACGCGGAACAGCCCGCGGCCGAGCGCGCCAAGGCCAACGCGGCCGTCGCGCTCCAGGAGAAGGACGGCATCCGCACCGGCATGGTCTCGGTCCAGCTGGACTTCGCCACGGGCGTGCGTGACGCGGCCGGGGCGGCAGCGGCGGCGGGCGCCGGCATCGGCCTGGGATCCACCCGGAAGGCCACGGAGGACGTACGCCTCGCGGGCCCGGACAGCGCCGGGGAGGCCCGCGACGCCCGCCGGATCGACTACGACTTCACGGCGGACGGCAAGGAGGACACCCCGAACGCGGGGACGCCGATGACCGGGGTGCTGGTCGCGGGCGTGGACGCGAAGGGCGTGCCGTTCGTGGTGCGCCTGAACGCGGTGAAGGACGCGGTCGACGCGGATGACCTGGACGCGTTCGTGGGGTCGATCACGGTGAAGTAGGGCATGGGAGGACGCCGTTGCGGTGTTGTTCGCTCTGCCGCCCACCCACTGGAGGAGACCGCGCCATGGCAGAGCTGAAGATCGACGCCCTCGTGTTCGACGTGCTCGGCACACTCGTCGACGAACCCGCCGGACTCCGCGCCGGCATCCGCGCCCTCGGTCCGTCCCTCGATGCCGCCGGGACCGAACGGCTTCTGCTGCTGTGGCAGCAGCACATCGAGCGCGAGCAGCGCCGGATCCTCGACGGCGACCGGCCCTACCTCCCCAGCGACGCGCTCGACCGGGAGGCGGCCGGGGTCGTCGCGGAGGCGGCCGGGGTCGCGGATCCGGCTGAGGTGGAGGCACTGGCCCGGTCGGCCCGCCGCCTCCCGCCGTGGCCCGACACCGTGGCCGGGCTGGCCCGGCTCGCCGGACACTTCCCGCTGATCGGCCTCTCCAACGCGAGCCGGACGGCGCTGCTGGAACTGAACGCCCACGCCGGACTGCGCTGGCACCAGGCCCTGTCCGCCGAGGACGCCCGCACCTACAAGCCGGACCCCGCGGTCTACCGGCTGGCCGTCACCGTCGCCGGGCGGCCGCCGGAGCGCCTGCTGATGGTCGCCGCCCACGCCTGGGACCTGCGCGGTGCGCAGGCGCTGGGCCTGCGCACGGCCTATGTGGCCCGCCCGGTCGGCGACCCGCCCGCGGCCTCGGACCGGTTCGACCTGTACGCGGAGGACCTGGCGGATCTGGCGGGGCAACTGGGAGTGTCGTAGGGGGAGTGTCGTAGGAGGGGCGGGCCGGGGCGATCAGGGCCGGTCAGCCCACCTCGCCGGCGCGATGGAGGGCCTCCAGGGCGGCCAGTTCGCCGTCGGACAGCCGCAGGGCTCCGGCGGCGACGTTGGCGGCCAGGTGGTCCGGGTTTCCGGTGCCGGGGATGGCGAGCACATGGGGTCCGCGGTGCAGCGTCCAGGCCAGCCGGACCTGCGCCGTACTCACACCGTGCGTACGGGCGACAGCGAGCAGCACGTCGCCGTCGGCGTCGGCGTCCGGGGAGGCGCCCGCCTCACGTCCGGCGCCCGCGATGGAGTAGAAGGGCACGAAGGCGATGCCCTGCTCACCGCAGTCCCGCAGGAACGCGTCCTGGTCCGGCGGGGATCCGATCCCGTACTTGTTCTGCACACAGACCACCGGCGCGATGGCGCGGGCTTCGGCGAGCTGCGCGGGGCCGACGTTGGAGACGCCGAGGTGCCGGATCAGCCCGGCCTCGCGCAGTTCGGCCAGCGCACCAAAACGCTCGGCGATCGAATCGGGGCCCACGATGCGCAGGTTGACCACGTCGAGGTGGTCGCGGCCGAGCTGGCGGAGGTTCTCCTCGACCTGCCCGCGCAACTGCCCCGGCGTGGCGTGGGTCTGCCACTCGCCCGAGGGATCGCGGCCCGGCCCGACCTTGGTGGTGATGACCAGGTCGTCGGGGTAGGGGGCCAGCGCGCTGTTGATCAGTTCGTTGGCGGAGCGGAGCCGGGAGAAGTAGAACGCGGCGGTGTCGAGGTGGTTCACGCCGAGCTCGTGGGCCCGGCGCAGCACCCGTATCGCACGGTCACGGTCGCCCGGCACCGCATCGACGTCGAACGCTCCGCCCTGCTGCGGCAACCGCATCGTCCCGAACCCGAGCCGGTTGACCACGAGGTCGCCGAGGGTCCAGGTGCCGGAGGCTGCCGCGGTGATCGTCTCTGATGTCATGCCGGGATGATCTCCGGGCGACGGCGGTACCGGCAATGATTCAGTCATAGCTGAATCATTGCCGGTACCCGTGCTGGCACGGCTCAGAGATGCCGGCCTAGTACTTCTTACACTTGGTGTTCTGGTAGCCGCGCCAGTCATGGCGGCTGATACAGATGCTGCCGAGCTGCCCCTTCTTCAGGGTCCAGGAGAAGGTGGCGGTCGACTTGGAGTTGCAGCCGTTGCTGGCCTTGATCATCTTGTAGTAGTCGCTGTTCACGGTGGTGAACTCCGCCCGGGCCTCCCGCCCGTCACAGCTGGTGTCACTGACCGTGGCGGTCACCTTGTAGTAGTTGGTGCCGGTACAGCCGCTGTACTTCGTGCCCGTGACCTTGGCGCCCGTGGTCGTCACGGTGAAGTTCGTGCCGGAGCAGGCCGCGGCGGCGGGCGGGGCGGCGATGGTCAGCGTGGCCATCGAGCCGATCAGGCTGGTGACAGCGACCAGGGCCACGCGCGTCTTCGTGCGGGTCTTCGCGAGCTTCATGCGGATCCTTCTCGTTCATCAGGACAGGGACAGGTACAGGTACACGTACAGCTACACGGGGGTACAGACACCCCGTGCAACCGTGATTCCCCGATCCCCCCGGACTGCCTGCCGGGAGGATCGTACAAGACTTTCCCGCCAGAACGGCTGGATCCATCACTCCCCCACCCACGCTGCCGCACGCACCCTGCCGCCGACCGAACCACACTCCGCACCAGGGGAGTTGACCGCGCGGACAGACCCCGGCGGACAGATCCCGACGGATAGACCCCGACGGCCTCCTGGAAGGACCGCGATAGCATCACGTGCGTGGCTGTCCTGGCGGAACTGGCGTTCTCTGCACGCGATCTGGCGCAGATGCGGTTCTCCGTCTCCCAGTTGTGGGAGGTCGCCCCCGGCTTCCGGCTGCTGAACTCCCGTACCGCACACCCCGTGCACCGCCCGTGGGTCGAACAGGTACGGCCCCGGTGGGCGGCCGCCGGGCTGGACCGCGGGTGGCTCGCCGAACTCATCCCTCCCACGGGTTACGTCCCCGACTTCCTCACCCCCGCACCCGACGGGCCGGCTCCCGCACCGGCGGCGGAGCGGGCCGCCGTCCTGGCCGCACCCGTCGACCGGGTACGTCAGGACCTCGACCATCTGGCCCGCCACCAGGGAGGCCTCGGTCCACGGCTGCGCACCCTGTACGCCGATCCGCGCGCCCGGCTGCCCAGGGTCGTCAGGGAGATCGAGACCTTCACGGAGCTGGCGCTCGCCCCCTATTGGGCGCGGATGCGCACCGTGCTGGACGCCGACGTCTTCCACCGGGCCCGTCAGGTCGCCGAACGGGGCACGGGCCACTTCTTCAACGAGCTGCACGCCTCGGTGAGCTGGAACGACAGCGCGCTGCTGCTGGTCGGCCGCAAGAAGCCCATGCCCCGGGAAACGGCGGGATCCGGACTGCTGCTGATCCCCTCGGTGTTCACGGGTCCGAGTCCGCGTACGCGGGTGAGGCTGCCCGATCCTCCCCAACTGGTCTACCCGGCCCGGGGTGTGGGCCTGCTGTGGGAGTCGCGCCCGGTGTCCGGCACCACCGCCCTGGCGGCCGTACTCGGCCGGTCACGCACCCTGCTGCTGACCGAACTGGAGTCCCCGGCCTCTACCACCGAACTGGCACGCCGCACCGGGCTCTCCCCCGCCGGTGTCTCCCAGCACCTGAACGCCCTGCGCGGCGCGGGACTCGTCAGCGCCCACCGGGCCGGCCGCTCGGTGCTCTACGCGCGCTCCGCCACCGCCGAGGCGGTGCTGGAGGCGGCCCGCGCGTAGGGCGAGGCCGTACGTACGCGTACGTGTACGGCCTCGCCCGTACGTACGTACGCGCCCCTACACCGGCGCCTGGAAGCCGCCGATCCGCTGCTCAAGCAGTTCGGCCAGCCGCAGCGGGGTGCGGTCCTCGAACATCGGACCTATGATCTGCACACCCACCGGCAGCCCCTCGGGCGACCGGCCCGCCGGTACGGCGGTGGACGGCAGACCGGGCAAGGTCGCCAGACCGGCCCAGACGAGCTGGTCGAAGTACGGGACCTCGACGCCGTCGATGTCGATCCGGCGGGCCATCGGATCGGGGTGGTGGTCGTGCGGGAACGCAGGGGTGGGCGTGATGGGACACACCACGGCGTCGAAGCCGGCGAAGAACTGCCGCCAGTCGTGGCGGTGGGGCTCACGGCGGGAGTTCACCGCGATCCAGTCACGGTGGCTGAACACCATGGCGCGCAGCCGCGCCGCGTCGAGACTCCGGTCGTCGGCACCCAGTCCGGCGGCCCGGTCCCGCAACTGCTCGTACGCCTCGACGGGAAAACGCGCGACGGAGCCCGAGACCAGCACCTGGGTGTAGAGCTCCCCGGCTTCGGCCAGATCGGGCAGCAGTGGACTGTGCCGCTCGACGCGCGCGCCGCCGTCGGCGAGAGCGTCGGCCACCCGGCCCACGCCCGCCCGTACGGCGGACCCGGTCGGAAGGAGCGGATGCTCGTCGAGGACCAGGACCCGGAAGTCTTCGAGCCGCTCGTGGCGGGCGGGCGGCAGCCTCAGGTCGTACGCCACACCAGACGTGAGCGGGTCGGGTCCGGCCATGACATCGAGGAGGAGCGCGAGGTCACGAGCGCTGCGCGCCATCGGACCGACGACGGCGAGATCCGGCCCGAACGGCAACGCGGGCGTGGTGGGGAAAACCATGCCCCGGTCCGACGCGAGCCCGACGGTCGGCTTGTGCGCGTAGACACCGCAGAAGTGCGCGGGGGTGCGCAGCGAACCGGCGATGTCGGAGCCGATGGACAGCGCGCCGAACCCGGACGCCAGGGCCGCCGCCGATCCGCCGGACGACCCACCTGACGTACGACCGTGATCCCACGGGTTGTTGGTGGTGCCGTAGATCTCGTTGAAGCTCTGTATGTCCTGCAGCCCCAGCGGCACATTGGTCTTGCCGAGCACCACCGCACCCGCGGCCTTCAGCCGCGACACCTGCACCGCGTCCTCGGCGGGCAGATGGTCCCGGTGCTGCGGCATGCCCCACGTCGTGGGCAGTCCGGCGATGTTGTACGACTCCTTCACCGTCACCGGGATCCCGAGCAGAGGCAGGTCCTCGCCGCGGGCCCGCGCCCGGTCGGCTTCACGGGCGGCGGCCCGCGCACGGTCGAAGTCCGGCACGCAGACAGCGTTGACCGCCTGGTCGTCCCGCTCGATGCGGGTGATCGCATCGTCGGTCAGTTCTGCGGAGGTCACTTCACCGGCACGCAGGGCAACCGCGATTTCTTCGGCCGTCAGAAAATTCCACGTCATGCCGGCGAAGGTATGCGCCTCCGGGAAAGGGCAGGAAATACCGATTCACGCAACGGCGAAAAGACTCCTCCGCCCGAAGGCCGCGCGTGAAGCGGGGACCCCGCGTTCCGTTGCTCAGACCATGGGGCAACTGAGCGGGAGGACGCGTTCGGTCAGCCGGCCAGTGAGGAGAGCATCGGTGACATCCGCCTCGGCCAGCCAGTCCGCCGAGGTCAGCCGCTCCACGAGCTCCGGCAGTTCACCGGACTCGATCGCGCACCAGGAGACCAGCGCTTCCCGAGCGATTCCCTGCCCCTGGGTCCCCAGTCGGCCGTCGGCGCCGGCCCCGGTGGCCAGGGCCAGGGCGAGCAACCGCACCTCGGCCGGGGTCTTGGCCTTGCGGAGCTTCTTCTCCCCGACGACTCTCTGCGCCCATCCGCTGAGCTTGGGGCGCATCTTCCTGCCGAAGGTGAAGGGGCCCGGGTCGCTCTCGTCGGGCGTCAGGGAGGGCACGCTGATCCGGGTGGGGTTCTCCGGGCGGGAGGCGATCAGCTCGTCGACGGTCCCGTCGATACCCAGCCAGCCGCACTCCACCAGCTGCCCCACGAGGTGCTCGGGGTCCCGCAGGGGCAGCCCCTTGATGTCCTGCCCGACGAAGTTGCCGACACCGGACTGCGCGGTGCGCAGCGTCAGCATCACCACCAGCAGGCGTGCGTCCGGGCCCGGCAGAGGAGCGTGGTCGGCCACATGCGTGAGGACGGCCCGCGCGTGATCCCACTGCGCGGTAGCGGTCAACAGGCGTGCCACAGCGGGCCCGCTCCCGTCCGGAGCCTCACCGATGCGATGCAGATGCTGGAGCCGGGCGGTGGCGGCGGCCTGTTCGGCACGCTGGGCGTCGAGGCGCAACCCGGTGTCAGCGGTGACTTCGGCCCAGGCGAAGAAGGCCTTCGCCTTACGCGCGTGGAGGTCGGCGAGCACCGCGAGGTCGGGTTCGTCGCGCTGCTGGTAGGCGCGGAAGAGCTCGCCGAGTTCGGCGAGTTCGTCCCGCAGCGCGACGGGCCGCAGGTCGTGCGGGACGAAGCGCTGCGCGATCCGCCCTCGCCGGGCGCGCTGCCGCACCGGCCTCGCGGACCGGCGAACCGGCGCCTGCTGCGGGACGGCGGCCGCGGGGGCGCTGTGCGAGAAGTGCGGGCCGACGGCCGACACGGTCGATGCGGTCGACGCGGGAGCAGCGGCAGCCCTGAAGCCGTCACCCGGACCAGGCCTCTCAGGAACCGGAGCGGTGGCGACGATCTTCGCGGTGGGGTGGGCGGCCGCGCAGCGCGAGCAGCACTCCATGACCCGCCACCAGCGCCCTTCCCGGTCCGTGACGACGGCCAGGACGACCGCACCCCCGCACCGCCAGGGCGCGGGACGCTCACGCGGACCGACGGGCCGGATATGTGTGTGGCACTCCTCGGCGCGGCAGGCGCAGTACACCGAGGGACGGGGGGCCGGCCCCGCACGCAGATGAGCCTTGAGATGCTCGACCGCCGCCGTGCGGCCGACGCCCGCGGAGGGCAGCGCCTGCACGGCACAGGCCGGCCGGCTGCACGAGACACGCACATCCGCCCGCCCGCGCCCGACGGGGTCCAGCCGCACCGTCCACGTACGCCCCGTCACCCGTTCGTTCGTCGCGTGGGCCTCCACACCCATCACACCCTCCTCGACGCCTGCTGTATGTGTCCCTCGGCACCCAGCAGTCCAGCCACATGAGCCCACAACACAAACGACGGTCCGCCGTTCGGGTGACGGGCTCGGTGAGAATGTGGCCGGTTTCTTGCCATGGTCGGGGTCGCAACCACTTCCCGCCCCCGCAGGCAGCGGGACTCCTCGACCGTGGCCCGAGCGGTCGCCGGGCCTCGGCCGATGTCGGACCGGGCTCAGCCTGCAGGGCATCCTGTTCGTTCTCTGCAAGGTTCAGTGCTCACAGAGGGAGAATTCCCGCTCGTAGAGCTGCTCATTGTGTTCGTCGACGAAGAACTTGCGTTCCTGCATCAGCTGTTCGCGATAGTTCCTGGCCTGTTCAAGCGTCATGGTCGCGGTTTCGGACCATGGTTGTTGCGGTGGCACATCGGATGTCGAGACGATCTTTTTCGACGGGTCGACCAGGAAGAACGCGAGAATTTTGCGATGCCCCGGGCGGGTGGGATCCGCAAGGCGGAATGGGCTGACGCGGTGCTGCAGGATGTTCGGGAACGCCAGGCAGCGGCCGGACGGGGTCGATGCCGACCCCAGCGTCTGGTTCAGCGCGTCTTCGTCCTCCAGGCCGTAGACCTCACGCACACCGTTGTCGTCGTTCTGTTCGTAGCGCGGGTCGTCGAGTGCCGCCCGGAAGCTCAGCCGGCTTTCCGTGATGTTCTCGCTGTCCCAGTAGTAGATGCCGGTCGAGACGATCCGCTCGTTCAGCATCCCCTCCACATGCCAGGAGCCGCCGTGATATTCGGCCTTGTCCGGGGTGAGGTGAAGGGTGGCGAGCTTGACGATGACTTGGAGGCTGCGGCAGCGCAGGTCGACTCGGGCCGACTCGTCGGGCAACTCGGGCGGGGTGTAGGCCGGGGCGTCCGGGATGACCGGGCTGCGGTTCTCCCACCAGTCGTCCTGGGCCTCCTCCCACGCACCGAGGGCTTCCGCGTAGGCCTCGTCGTCGCTGTAGGAAGCCTTGTCCGGATACTCCGGCTCCGAATCGCCGTACCACCCGAAGGGATCGGCCTCGATCCGCAGGGGTCGCGGATGGCGCAGATCGGTGAGCACGTTCTCCAGCAGAGGGCGAAAGCGCGCGAACAGGTCCGGCAGGACGGAGACCAGTGCGTGATGACGCTCGGGGTGAACATTGTTCACGTACGAACGGAAGGTGACATCGCCCTCGGCACTGACGTCGACGTCCGTGGGCAGCCACTGGAATCGCTCCGAGAATTCGTACGCCGAGTGGCGGTCCGTCGAGTTCCGCCAAGCCCCCTCGGGTCCGCCGCTCGCCTCTCGTACCAGGCAGAACAGCGAGGGGTGAACCAGATCCAGCACCTGGCCGTCGGATCCTGGGTGCCAGTCCCGTTCCGCTTCGGGGACCTGCTCCAGGACCTGAACCGCCGCACACAGCCGGGATCTGAGCTCGTCGTCGACCAGGGTGTCCGACTGCCACACCCCGTCGACGGCGGACACCTCGATACCGGTCCGGCTGTCCCGCAGCGCGGCGTAATGCACAAGTTCGGCGAGAACGTAGCGAACCTGCGCTTCGGTGAGCCCTTGGGCGATCGCTTCTCGCGTCCATCTGGCGACGATGTCGGCATCGTTCACCTTGTCGAACCACCCCGGCTTCGCCCGTATATGTGAGCTGCACTGCATCATCTGCAGTTCCCGCAGTGTTCGGGGTGTCGCGAACGAGGTGGTACGGGAAACACGAAAGGGCAGCGGGAAAGCAGACAGGCCAGTCAATTCTCTTGATCCTCCCAGGCGGCGTGTGGTGGCGGGAAGGATACGTCAGCGGACTGACACCGCGGCCGTAGCCCTGCCACCGTCCGTACGAGAACCAGAGGTTCGACGCAGTCGCGCTTCGCCAGGCTTGAGCGAGCCCAGACCGGGGGCCAAGCCAGCAGTTACCTTGGGGAGTTACTCCCGGATCTCAGTCACTCGAGATGGGGCCGTGATGTTGGCGTCGACGTGCTCGGCAATGTCGAAGAACGGCCAGGACGCAGTCGGCCCAAGGCGGCCAAGAGGGCCGCCCCCATCACCGGGCTCATCAACGACCTCATGGCATATGCCCTCAGAGACCTGGGGGTACGGTCAGGTGGGGAACTCGCCGAGCCAGGTGCCTTGAAGGAGGTGCTTGGGGAGGTAGTCCGACTCGACTTCGATAGGGAATTCTGCGTCCAGTGCGAAACAGGCCATGGCGAGTGGGGCCAAGGCTACCCAGCCATAACAGGAGTCAGCGAGATCTGGTTCGGTTGACCAGTGCTCCTTGTGGGCGAGAAGTGCATTTTCGAGAGCGCGGTTAAACTCTTCATGTTGGCCTGTCGCACGCCAACGAAGAAGTTCCATCGGGGGCCACATGATTCGGGAGATGTAGTTTTGGTTGGCACTGGACCGGTTGCCCGGCTGGGTTCCTGACGCGGCTTCAATGAGTTTGTCAGGAAAGTCTTCACGGCCGAGCCAGAAGGACTGCAGCGTTTCGATCCAGGCGTACTGATACTCGTCGTACACCGCCCCAGACTCGCGCAGCTTGGATGTTGGTACTTTACAAAGTTCTGTAAGCCGTTGACTGTTACGACAGATTGCTGCGAGGTAGAAAGCTGCGAGCCAGTGGCCGGCATTCACAAATGACTCAGGGCGTGTGAATGCCGAAACGGTGCGCTTCTCATGGTGAATCAGGCGCTGTACGTTGGATTCAGCCGACGTGGCGGCTGCGAAGATTGCCGATCCGGACTGCATGGCCGTGACCCAGACTTCCCATGATTCGATCCATGAGGCGGTGGGGTCGACGGCAGTCCGCTCGTAAGCTGTGACCAAAGCGGTGGACATGACGCTTTCGAGGGCAGAAGAGGCGTTCTCGATCCTCGTTAGCAGGAGTGCCGTGTGCTTTGAGAGGGATGACTCTCGCCCGGGAAGGTGCTGCCGCGAGATGATGTGACGTTTAACGGTGACGCCCATTGGATTTCATCCTTGAGGAATTTGAACTACCAGAGTTCATCCTTTCGCCCCCTTGACGCACCCGCCGAGTTTCCGCTCCTTCCTTCAGAGTGCAGGGTTCTTCCGGATATCACTCAACGAACATCAGGAGCCCTATCACGTATCGAACTCGCCTACCCAGGAGCGATCCAGGAGGCAAATGGGTAGGTAGTCGGACTCGACTTCGATCGGGAATCCGGCGTCGTAGGCAAGACATGCGATGGCGAGCGGGCCCAGAGCCAGGAAGCCCGCGATGTCCCCAGCGCGCTCCGGAGCCCCCCAGTAGGCCTTGTGGAGTTCCAGAGCCTCGGCGAGTGCTTCGTTGAATCCGGCATGGTCTTTGCGGATAAATTTATAGAACAAGTTGATCGGCGGGTATAGTACACATTGGAGCAGGTCGCGCGGCGTAATATTGGCAATGTCAGGGTGAGACTTCTCGATCGCAGCTGTTAGCTTTTCCGGTAGCCCTGGTTGCTCGAGCCAGTATGTCTGCAACGCATCCACCCAATGGAAAATGTACTCATCTCCTTCTGCCTCAGATGCTCGAAGGAGGTCGAGTGGGACGCGACACATCTGGTCCATCCGTGGCTGATCCCGACAGATGATGGTGAACCAGAGTGTCGTCAGCCAATTGCCTGCGTTCGCGTAGAACTGTGGGCCCGTAGCTTTGATGGTCCGCACTTCGTGATCAATGCGTGCCTCGATCTGCCCCTTGCTGAAGCCTGCGGCGGCAAAGGCGGCTGCTCCGATCTGCATGGCCGAAACGGTAGCGTCCCATGTTGCGAAGCGATTACCTCGAGGGTTCAGGGCCTGATGTGCTTGCGCCTGGAGTACTGCCTCATTCAGTGCCATGCCAAAAATCGCAGGGGAAGCGTCCAGGTTTTGGATGCTCGTCTCGAGCTCTTCACCCAGACGCTCGGTCACCCGCTCGTCAATCTCGGGCAGCGCATGCCGTCCCACTGTCACCATCATGGATCGCTCCTGCTAGTGCGTTCGAAGAAGAAATCTTCCTCCGTGAATTTCCCGATATTAAATTTTTGACTCTTAAATCCGCCGTAAGTCGGCCCGTCCGAAATTCCCTTCACGAGTACGTACTCTACCTTGTCTGCGATGAGTGCCTTCTTCAAGTCAGTGTACAGGCGGAGTTCAGCGGCGTTTCCGCCCTGCGCTCTCTTCCACATTTCGTTCATAATGTCGAGTAGATACTCGCGAGAGCCTTGTCTAGCCTTGTAGCCGCTGGGCAGGGTTCGCTCGTTAATCGCCGTTCTAATGTCGCTTTTAGCCTCTATGATGACAAAGCTCTCGGCGTCCCGGAGTCGCCACACCTGGTCGAACTGGTCATTTCCGTTCTTTGGCCCGGCTGTAGGCTCCCATTTTGCCCCCTCGTAATACTTAGGGATGAGGTGGTTGCGGGCGACGGACTCTCCGTATGCCTCGGTGGCTTTTGTCATCTCACTATGAAGCGGCGCGTGCTCAGATTTCAGAGAGTCATAGATCGCTCTACTTTCAGGCGTCTTATTGGCGATCAATTCCTTCTTTGCTTTGGTGAGCGGATCATGCAGTATCTTGTCGGCTTCAATCGCCTCGTGTCGATGTTTGGCAGCTTCGTCCATGGTCGACTTAACTGGCGTACCACTCAAGTCCCGGGCGATTCCCTGGCGTTCCCAATCCGGGTGATATTTGGCGGGAAATGCCGGTGGAGCCTTATCCTTCGGGATCCAGATCTTTGGATTAGCGGGATCCCGAATCAGCTGTGGAGGTGGGAATCCGCTTTCATCGGGAACATCTGTATAGCTGCGATGTCCGCGCTTCTCGTAGTACTCTTTGAAGTACCCATCCTCGTGGTTTGCCCGGTAGGCCTGAATTTCTTTTATCTGTTCTGCGGTGAGAGAGCCGGGCGGGCCGTATGGGTTGTCGCCCTGCCTCATGAAACTCGGCGGTGAGGGAGTTCGGCTCGAGGCGTGCGTGTTTCCGCCCGTTGTCGGTGCGCTATTCCCAGCGCGGCTCGCTTCATCCGCTGCATTGGTCGCCTGGTCGACGGCATCTCCGGTTCCGCCGGTTCCGGGTGGAGCCGAGGAGCGGGAGCTGTTGTCAATCGTGGAGCCGCCCGGCAGGTCCCTGCCGCCTCTCCCGCTGGACGAGGTGTCCGCAGTGGAGGTGTGCCCTCCACCCTTTGGTGTGTTGTCGCCGGTCTGACCATTGCCGGTGTCGCCAGGGGCCCCGTTGTCCATGCTGTTGGTCGGCAGGTGGTTCGCTGTGCCGCCCGGTGGCCTGTTGGGGTTCGACGTACCGTCGCCCGTGCGGCCGAGGGCGTCGCCGACCCGGCCTGTGTCGCCCAGGTTCGAGTCCAGCCGGGTCGTGTTGCTGCCGCCGCGTGCGCCCGCGCCGACCAGGGCTGGCTGTTCGGCGGGGGTGCGGGGCAGGGGGCTGTGCGCGTCCGTCCTGGTGGAGGCGCCGGTGGGCGGGTTCTCCTTGCGGGCGTCGGTGTGGTGTTGTTTGAGGGTGCCGTCCTCGCCGAGGATGTTGCCCTGGCGGTCGAGGTGGGTGACGTTGCCGTTGGCGTCGAAGTCCCTGAGGGTGCCCTCGGGCAGGGCGGTGGTGCCTTCGGGGAGTTTGAGGGTGCCCTCCTGGATCGGCAGTGATCCCGCAGGTGGGGTCATGCCTTCGGGGAGATGGACGATGCCGTCGCCGAGGTCGACCGCTCCGGTGGGGATCTGTGCCCCGTCCGGAAGCTTGACCGAGTTCTTCGGGATCTCGAACGCGGCATCCGGCACGGTCGCACCCCTGGGCAGGGTCAGCGTGCCGTCGGCCGCCTTGTACGCCCCGTCCGGCAGAGTGACCGTCCCCGCGGGCAGCGGCGGGATCTCGACGTTGCCCGTGCCCTTCAGGCCGGCCATCACGTCGCTGATCTTCGTCAGGCCCGCGCCGGCGCCCTTGAAGAGATACGCGGTCGGGTCGACGGCGCGGCTCGCCTTGTTCGCGAAGGAGAGGGCCTTCCCTGCGAGGGCCGCCTTGCCGGCACCGGATGCCCCGCCCCCGGCGCCGCCGGTGAAGATGGTCGTCAGGGCGTTGAACGTGACCGCACCACCGGCACGCGCCGGGTTCACGCTCCACTGGTCGTAGGCGATCAGCGCCTTCCCGGTCTCCTTCATCGCCCGGCTCGAGTCCCGCAGCCAGGAGGGCAGCTCCTCCTCAGGTGTGGTGAGGAGGTACGTCCCCCCGGCACCTGCGGTCAGCAAGGTGATGGATACCCCGATGGAGAGGTCCGTCAGACCGCCCCAGGCCTGCTTCATGCTGTCCCAGCCCTCGGTGCCGACCAGGGTGCCCAGACCCTTGACCGTGGCCCAGACACCGTCCACGGCGAAGCCCTTGACGAAATCCCAGGCGTGTTCATGGACCTGGTACCAGCGCGTCGACTCCTCGACCGGATCACCCCACGGCAGGCCCTTGGCCTGCTTCAGGGCCTCGGGGTCCCAGCCATGCATGTGCTTGCCGCCGGACCCGTCGTTCACGGTGAGCGGCTTGCCATGGGGGACCAGGGCGATGATCTTGTTGTAGCAGGTCCGCTCCACCGCCTGGAACGCAGCCCAGGCCTCGGTGATCTCGTCGCGGCGGCGTCTGTTCTCCTCGATCAGGTCACCGTCCTCGCGCCACGTGTCGTCCGCGTCCGCCTTGTCCCGGAAGGCCGAAGCCTCCTGCCGCAGCCGCTCCAGCTTCGCCACCAGCGGCTGCGCGTCGTCCGCGTAAGCGCCCAGGGCACCGGTGATGGTGGCCAGGTCCGACTTCAAGGCTGCCCCGCGGTCCGCGACCGGTTTCGTCGTCGCGAACAGCTGATCCGCCTCCGGCGCCTTGTAGAAGGCCTGCAGGCCGCCGAAGCTGCTGTGGATGTCGCCCGTGGCCGTGGCGATCCTCGCCCCGTCCTTGGCCAGGGCCCTCACCTGCTGGTCCAGCACCGTCAGATTGCCGGTGAACACCGGTATGCCGTACGGGTCGACCGGCTCCTTGCCGCCGCTCACTTCTTGCCCCGCAGTTCCTTCAGCAGGTCCAGCCGGACCGCCCTCGCCGCGTTCTGCGCCTGCTTCGCCGTGTCGAGGTCGCCCTCCATGTACTCGTTCGTCGCCGTCGCCGCACCCAGAACCGCCGCCTGGACCCGCTGCGACATCGACTTCAGCTGCGGCTTCCGCGCCTGTGCGTACTCACCCAGCGCCGCCGCCACCGGACCCATCGCAGGCGGCGCGATCGCCGCGACCGGGCCCTGCTCCCGCCCCGGAGCCACCGGACCCATCGACGCACCCGACTTCGTGCCACCCACCGCCACCGTCCCCGCCGCCCGCGCCGCCGCCCCCAGATCCGCCAGCATCGCGTTCAGCGCCTTCTCCA
>NZ_JBIVUT010000037.1:0-71197 GCF_044757365.1 Streptomyces sp. NPDC091289 | reverse complement strand
CCCACACCACCCAAGGAACCGACAAGCAGGAAGTCCTCCGGATCGCCGGAGCCCTCGAAAACGCCTCCGAACACCCCATCGCCCAAGCCATCGCCACCGCCGCGACCGACACCACCGGCCCCCTCCCCACCCCCGAGGACTTCCAGAACATCCCCGGACTCGGCGTCCAGGGCACCGTCGAGGGCCACGCCGTCCTCGTCGGACGGCCCCGCCTCCTCGCCGACGCGGGGATCCCCCTCCCGCCCGAGCTGACGGAGGCCCTGGCGGAGGCCGGGGAGCATGGCCGTACGGCGGTCGTCGTGGCCTGGGACGGCGAGGCGCGGGGCGTGCTGGGGGTGGCGGACGCGGTCAAGGACAGCAGTGCGGCCGCCGTGGCCGAGCTGCGCGCCCTGGGGCTGAGGCCCGTCCTGCTGACCGGTGACAACCGGGCCGTGGCGGAGGCCGTGGCACGCGAGGTGGGCATCGACGAGGTGCACGCGGAGGTGCTTCCCGAGGACAAGGTGAACGTCGTGAAGCGCCTTCAGGCCGAGGGGCGGGTCGTCGCCATGGTCGGCGACGGGGTCAACGACGCGGCCGCGCTGGCCACGGCAGATCTGGGGCTGGCGATGGGCACCGGGACGGATGCGGCGATCGAGGCGAGCGACCTCACGCTGGTTCGTGGAGATCTCAAGGTGACCGCTGACGCAATCCGTCTCTCCAGGCGTACGCTGGCCACCATCAGGGGCAACCTCTTCTGGGCCTTCGGGTACAACGTTGCGGCCTTGCCCCTGGCTGCAAGTGGCCTGCTCAACCCAATGATCGCGGGAGCCGCCATGGCGTTTTCGTCCGTGTTCGTCGTCACGAACAGCCTACGGTTGCGTGCCTTCACGTAACTTCCACAAAGAGATTTAGATCACACCGATTTCAGGGTAACCATCCGGTGGGTTCGCGAGTCTTAGAGTGCGATGCCAAGGATGTCTTGGGGGACGTCCGATGGAGTGTCTTGGGGGACGCTCCTGTGGCAAGCGTTTGGCCGGGGCACGTGCACCGGGGAGCTTTGAGCGGCCCTCCCGTGCGTACGTACCCCGGCGGATCGCGGCACAAGGGAACACAACAGAACATGGGAGCTTCGGCTCCCTGCCAGACGCCCGGCCGGATCCCGTGGGGGGAATCCGCTCCGGGATATGGGAAGCGCCCTGACCGTCGACCCGTGGGGGGATCGGCGGCGGGGCGTTTCTCGCTTTCCAGCCCTCCCTCACATCGGCCCCTCCCGCGTCGCCACATCGGCCCCTCCCACGTCGCCCCCCCTGAAACGCCGAATCGCCCCGGACACCGCGCTCTGTGCGAAGCGCGGTACGCGGGGCGAAGGCAGTCGGCCGAAGAGGCCGGGCACTACAGGGTGCTACGAGGTCCGGGTCAGCGGCCCTCGACCGGGACGAAGTCGCGGAGGACCTCGCCGGTGTAGATCTGGCGCGGGCGGCCGATGCGGGAACCGGGCTCCTTGATCATCTCGTGCCACTGGGCGATCCAGCCGGGAAGGCGGCCGAGCGCGAAGAGCACGGTGAACATCTCGGTCGGGAAGCCCATGGCCCGGTAGATCAGACCGGTGTAGAAGTCCACGTTGGGGTAGAGGTTGCGCGAGACGAAGTAGTCGTCGGAGAGCGCGTGCTCCTCCAGCTTGAGCGCGATGTCGAGCAGCTCGTCGGACTTGCCGAGCGCGGACAGCACGTCGTGGGCCGCGGCCTTGATGATCTTGGCGCGCGGGTCGAAGGACTTGTACACCCGGTGGCCGAAGCCCATCAGGCGGACGCCGTCCTCCTTGTTCTTCACCTTGCGGATGAAGGAGTCGACGTCGCCGCCGTTGGCCTGGATGCCTTCCAGCATCTCCAGCACCGACTGGTTGGCGCCACCGTGGAGGGGGCCCCACAGCGCCGAGATGCCGGCGGAGATCGAGGCGAACATGTTCGCCTGCGAGGAGCCGACCAGACGCACGGTGGAGGTCGAACAGTTCTGCTCGTGGTCCGCGTGCAGGATGAGCAGCTTGTCCAGCGCCGAGACGACGACCGGGTCCAGCTCGTACTCCTGGGCGGGGACCGAGAAGGTCATGCGCAGGAAGTTCTCGACGTACCCGAGGTCGTTGCGCGGGTAGACGAAGGGGTGCCCGATCGACTTCTTGTAGGCGTACGCCGCGATCGTCGGCAGCTTCGCCAGCAGGCGGATCGTCGACAGGTGACGCTGCTGCTCGTCGAACGGGTTGTGGCTGTCCTGGTAGAACGTGGACAGCGCGCTGACGACCGAGGACAGCATGGCCATCGGGTGGGCGTCGCGCGGGAAGCCGTCGAAGAACCGCTTGACGTCCTCGTGCAGCAGCGTGTGCTGGGTGATCTCGTTCTTGAAGGTCGCCAGCTGGTCGACCTGCGGGAGGTCGCCGTTGATCAGCGTGTACGCGACCTCGAGGAACGACGAGCGCTCGGCGAGCTGCTCGATCGGGTATCCGCGGTAGCGCAGAATGCCCTGCTCACCGTCGAGGTACGTGACGGCGGATTTATAGGCGGCTGTGTTGCCGTATCCGCTGTCCAGCGTCACCAGGCCGGTATTGGCCCGGAGCTTCCCGATGTCGAAGCCCTTGTCGCCGACGGTGCTGTCGATCACCGGGTAGGTGTACTCGTCATCGCCGTACCGCAGTACTACAGCGTTGTTGGTGTGCTCGCTCACGTCATCCCTCACCGACGTAGTGCCTCTTCTTCGAGGTGCCCTGACTGTCTTCCACCCTCCCCCATTCGGCTCAGGAGAGTGCACTCGGGGTCGTCCATTGGACCTACTGACGGCACTGAGTGCCGCCAACTTACTCATCCTGCCCCCTTGACTGCGGTTCCGGAAGACCTCCGTGATGTTTCCCACCGATTTGATCGATCATTTTTGTGCAGGGGTCACGAGAAGTCTTCTCCTGAGCCGCCCCGGAGCCGGAAATCCAGTGCCGTACAGCGTCTGCCTGCGGAAACCGTGCGGACCGCCTGGCCGATCGCCTTACGGGACCCGACGAGCACGACGAGCTTCCTGGCCCTCGTCACGGCCGTGTAGAGCAGATTGCGCTGGAGCATCATCCAGGCGCTGGTGGTGACGGGGATGACGACGGCCGGATACTCGCTGCCCTGGGAGCGGTGGATGGTCATGGCGTACGCGTGGGCCAGCTCGTCCAGCTCGTCGAAGTCGTAGCCGATCTCCTCGTCCTCGTCGGTGCGGACGGTGAGCTTCTGTTCGTCCACGTCGAGGCCGGTGACGACGCCGACCGTGCCGTTGAAGACGCCGTTCTCGCCCTTGTCGTAGTTGTTGCGGATCTGAGTGATCTTGTCACCGACCCGGAAGACCCGCCCGCCGAACCGCTTCTCGGGGAGGTCGGGACGGCCCGGGGTGATGGCCTGCTGGAGCAGCCCGTTCAGGTGCCCCGCACCGGCGGGTCCCCGGTGCATCGGGGCGAGGACCTGCACGTCACGGCGCGGGTCGAGACCGAACTTGGCCGGAATGCGACGGGCCGCGACATCGACGGCGAGCTTGCCCGCGTCCTCCGTCTCGTCCTCCACGAAGAGGAAGAAGTCGCTCAGCCCTTCGGTGAGCGGGGTCTGTCCCGCGTTGATCCGGTGCGCGTTCGTCACGACGCCGGACTGCTGGGCCTGGCGGAAGATCCGGGTGAGCCGGACGGCGGGGACCGGGCCTCCCTCCGCGAGCAGATCGCTGAGCACCTCCCCCGCGCCGACGGAGGGCAGTTGGTCGACGTCACCCACGAGGAGGAGGTGGGCACCGGGTGCCACCGCCTTCACCAGCTTGTTGGCGAGCAGCAGATCGAGCATCGACGCCTCGTCGACCACGACGAGATCGGCGTCCAGCGGACGGTCCCGGTCGTACGCCGCGTCCCCGCCCGGCCTCAGCTCCAGGAGCCGGTGCACGGTGGACGCCTCGGCCCCGGTCAGCTCGGCGAGGCGTTTGGCGGCGCGCCCGGTCGGGGCGGCGAGCACCACCTTGGCCTTCTTCGCCCGGGCCAGCTCGACGATGGAGCGGACAGTGAACGACTTCCCGCAGCCGGGCCCGCCGGTCAGGACGGCCACCTTCCGGCTGAGCGCGAGCCGTACGGCCTCTTCCTGCTCGGGCGCGAGCGAGGCCCCCGTACGGGTGGCGAGCCAGGCCAGCGCCTTGTCCCAGTCCACGTCCTGGAAGGCCGGCATCCGGTCCTCCCCGGTCCGCAGCAGCCGCCGGACCTGCCCGGCGAGGGACAGCTCGGCCCGGTGGAAGGGGACCAGATAGACCGCCGTGATCGGTTCGCCGCCCTCGGGGGACGGCACCTTCTCCCGTACGACGCCCTCCGGATCGGCGGCCAGCTCGGCCAGGCACTCGATGACCAGCCCGGTGTCGACCTGGAGGAGCTTCACGCCGTCCGCGATGAGCCGTTCCTCGGGGAGATAGCAGTGCCCCTGGTCGGAGGACTGGGACAGGGCGTACTGGAGGCCGGCCTTGACCCGATCGGGGCTGTCGTGCGGAATGCCCACGGCCTGGGCGATCCTGTCGGCGGTGAGGAAGCCGATGCCCCAGACGTCGGCGGCGAGCCGGTAGGGCTGGTTCTTCACGACGGAGATCGAGGCGTCCTCGTACTTCTTGTAGATACGCACGGCGATGGAGGTGGAGACGCCGACGCCCTGGAGGAAGACCATGACCTCCTTGATCGCCTTCTGTTCCTCCCACGCCGCCGCGATCATCTTCGTGCGCTTGGGGCCGAGGCCGGGGACCTCGACGAGCCGCTTCGGTTCCTGCTCGATGATGTCGAGGGTGTCGACGCCGAAGTGGGTGGTGATCCGGTCGGCCATCACCGGCCCGATGCCCTTGATCAGCCCGGAGCCGAGATAGCGGCGGATGCCCTGGATGGTGGCGGGAAGCACGGTGGTGTAGTTCTCCACGGTGAACTGCTTGCCGTACTGGGAGTGGGAGCCCCAACGGCCCTCCATCCGCAGCGACTCGCCGACCTGCGCGCCGAGCAGCGCCCCGACCACGGTGAGGAGATCGCCCGCCCCGCGCCCGGTGTCGACGCGGGCGACCGTGTATCCGTTCTCCTCGTTGGCGTAGGTGATCCGTTCCAGAACACCTTCGAGGACGGCCATGTTGGACATGACCCGACGCTACCGGGTGCCACTGACAGGGCGGTTCGCCGTGCGGTTCCCTGTACGGTTCACCCCTTTGTGCCCCGCCGTCCCGGTATTCGTCCGCCAGCAGGGTGTCCATGGCGGAGCGCAGAAAGAAGCGGGGCGGGCGGCAGGAGGTGCGCGGCCCGGCCCGGTGAACAACTGCGAGCACTGCGAACAGCGCGCGGGGCTCGCCGGGCTCGCCGGTTTGTAGACTGACGAGGTGCAGGACCCTACGGCTACCAGTGTCGGTGCACGTCCGGCGACCGCCTTGCGGCGGTACGTCAGCTCGTATGTCGGCTTCGACCTTCGTGGGTTCCCGGCAGGGGTGCACTGCGGTCCGCCGGGCCGCGTGCTCACCGCGGTGATCAGCCTGTCCGGCCCCTTGGACGTCGCGGCGGGCGTCGACGACGGGTCACCGGTCAACCGATACGACGGCGTGGCCGGCGGTCTGATGTGCCGGTCCGTCGCCATCCACCACGACGGACGCCAGCAAGGTGTGCAGGTGTCGCTGACACCGCTCGGGGCCCGAGCCCTCTACGGCATGCCCGCCGCCGCGCTCGCCGACCGGCTGGTCCCCCTCGACGAACTTCTCGGAACGCTCGGCGTCGAACTGGTCGACCGGCTCCGAGCGGCGACGACGTGGGCCGCGCGGTTCGCCGCGCTGGACGCGCTGCTCCTGCGGGCCCTCGGCCGCGGCGCCGACAGCGACCGGCTGCCCCGGGTGCGCCCCGAGGTGGCCGAGGCATGGCGCCGCCTCGTCGCCGCGCGGGGCCGCGTCCGGGTCGGGGCGGTCGCCACAGAGCTGGGATGGAGCCGCCGGTACCTCACCGAGCGGTTCCGCGGTGAGGTGGGCCTGTCGCCGAAAACCTTCGCTCGAGTACTGCGCTTCGAGCACGCGCACGAACTCGCGACGGCGCGCGCCCCGCTCCCGTGGGCCGAGGTGGCGACCGTCTCCGGCTACGCCGACCAGGCCCATCTCGTCCGGGACTGGAGCGAGTTCACGGGCCGGTCACCGACGGCCTGGCGACGCGGGGAAGTCCTCCTCGGGGCCGGGTAGCCGCCGACCGCCTGCCCGTCGCACCGGCTTCCGTTCCCCTTCCTTGGCTGCCGTTCCCTTTCCTTCAAGACGACCGGTCACCGTCCTGTGACGATCGTCCGCATGAGACTCGTCAACCACGAACGCAACGCCATCGACCTGCGGACAACCCCCGTGCACCTCGGGCTGGGATCGCGAGCGAAACCTGTCGAGGGCTTCGCCTGGGACCCGGAGGTGCTCCAGGCCTACAGCACCGCAGTCGCGGCGGACGGCGCCGAGGGCCGGATGGTGACCGTCTTCGACGGCGACGGCCCCGGCGACCACTGGGAGCGCCACCCCTCCGGCGACGAACTGGTCGCCTGCCTCAGCGGGTCGGTGACCGTCACCCGCGACGTGGACGGGGTGCCCGAGCGCGTCGTGCTCAGGCCCGGCGAGGCCACCGTCAACCCGGCCGGGGCATGGCACGCGGTCGACATGGCAGGGCCTTCGTCCATCCTGACCATCACCGCCGGCCTCGGCACCGAACACCGTCCCCGGACCGACGGCCGCCCGACCGAGCACGTCGGCACGCCCGACCCGCAAACGCCGTGACCACACGCGTCGCATGCCTCGGCGACAGCCTCACCCGCGCGCAGCTCAGCGCCGACTACCTGGGCCTCCTCGAACGACGCCGCCCTCCCGGCGACGTACGGCTCGCCCGCTTCGGCGCCAACGGCGACTTCGCCCACAACCTCTCGCGGCGCCTCGATGCCGTCATCGCGGACCCGCCCGACGTCGTCACCGTGCTGATCGGGACCAACGATGCCCGGGCAAGCCTCGCCGGCTACCCGGTCGAGCGGGCCATGAAGCGCAAACAACTCCCCGGACGCCCGTCGGCCGGCGGGTTCCAGCAGTGCCTGGGGGCCCTCGTCGAACGGCTCCGGACGGAGACCGACGCGACCGTCGGCCTGCTGTCGCTCCCCGTCCTCGGCCAACAACTCGACGGAGCGGCGGCCCAGGCATCGCGCGCCTACAGCCGGATGATCGCCGAGGTCGCCACCACCACCGGGGCGGCCTACCTCCCCCTCCACGAGCGCCAGACCGAGGAGCTACGCGAAGCGGACCCGCCGCCGATCCCGTACCGGGAACTGACGACCGCGGCCGGCGCCGGTGCCCTTTTCCGGCACGCAGTGCTGCGCCGCAGCCTCGACGCGGTCTCGAGGCGCCGAGGTCTCGTGCTCACGACCGACCACATCCACCAGAACAGCCGCGGCGCCGCCCTGATCGCCGAGGTCATCGACCCCTGTCTGCCGACGCGGAGCGGGTAGCCGGGGGCCCCGACTCTAGGGCTGGGACTAGGACTGGGACTAGGACTGGGACTAGGACTGGGACTGGGACTGGGACTGGGGCGGTGCGGACCGGGAGAGCACCGCCTCCAATCGGGAACCTCTGCTCTCCGCGATCCGCTGGACCTGGTGCAGCGACTCGGTCAGCCGGTCGGCGAGGAACCGGACCTGCGGCCCGGTGGCCTCGCCGTCGGCCAGCAGGTCGGTGGCGTGGCCGAGCAGTTCGTCCGCCATGTCGAGCTGGATGCTCTCGACCTCGTCGGCCTTCCGGGACACATAGCCGGTGCCGTCCCCCACGACGTAACAGGGCTTCCCGCCCGTGCTCGTCCACGGCAGGAGGCGCATCGTGGAGGCGTCGGGGTACGGGGTGTGCTTCATGGGGGGGACCTGCTTTCCGGAGTGCGTCAGCGTGCGGGCTTCGCTTCTTTGTGTAGCGAACCCATCACAGAGTGAGGTCGCGGGTCGCTACGCTTCCAGGGGGTCGGGGATGACAGCACGCTGGTCAGGTCGAGGAGTTGGGCTGCAATGGGAACGAAACAAAGGCCCCGTACGCCTAGGGAGAAGTACGGCGAGGAGCTGAAACTGCGGCGCATCGCGGTGGGGCTGACGCAGGAGGCGCTGAGCGAGATGGTCGTCTGCTCGCCGACCCTCATCAGCCATTACGAGGCGGGGCGGCGGCTGCCGAACCCGGAGGACGCACAGCGAATCGATCGAGCCCTGAACACGGACGGCTTCTTCGCCCGGTGGCTGGAGGATCTGGATCCGGCTTTCGCGCACTACTTCAGGGAAGTCGCCGAGCTGGAGCAGGAGGCCACGGAGATCCGTCAGTACGGTGCCGCCCTGATCCCGGGGCTGCTCCAGACCAAGGCCTACTCGGCGGCCGTGTTCCAGGCGTACCGCCCGAACTACTCCGTGGCACAACTTGACGAACTCATTGTCAGCCGCGCCAAGCGAGCTCTGGTGCTGGAAAAGCCATCAGCACCGGTAGCTTGGACACTCCTTGACGAGGCCGCACTCAGGCGCTGTGTCGGCGGACCACAGGTGATGGCGGAGCAACTGCACAAGGTGGCGGACATGGCGGACACCGGCCGACTGCGGCTGCATGTGTTGCCTCTCGCAGCCGGCGCGCACGCGCTCCTGGAGAGCATGCTCTATCTGCTGTCCTTCGCGGACGCGGCTCCTGTGGCATGGGTCGAGGGTCTGAACAACGGCCGCCTCATGGATGATCCGGCGCTGGTTGCGGCCTGCCACACCTCCTACACTCTCGCTCTGAGTGACGCGGCCTCACGGCAAAAGTCAGTGGCCCTGGTCAGAAGCATCGCGGAGGAGCACGAACATGCACATCAACGAACCCAGGACTTCTGACAGCGCGCCCGCGACCGGATGGCGCAAGTCCAGCTACAGCGGCGGGGCCAACGCCGAGTGCCTTGAGGTCGCCGACGGCCACGCCACCGTCCCCGTACGCGACAGCAAGGCTCCCGCAGGCCCGGCCGTCGTCTTCTCCGCAGACGGCTGGTCGTCCTTCGTCACCGCCGTGAAGCACGGTGCGTTCTCGGCCTGACGGGGCCGTTGTCATGACCCGAGGAAGAGGCATCGGCCTCTCGGCCGCCCTCTCCGTGACGGCTCTGCTCGGCGCGAGAGCCTGCAGCCCCGGCCTCGGCGGGTCCGGAGGGCTGCGGCCGAGGCCGGCAATACCCACCCGGCCACCGTGCTGAGCGTGACGTTCGCGTTCGCCTGCACCGGTGGCGGCAAGGTGGCGCTGGCGTTCACCGTCGCGGGGAAGGACGTGCCGTCGGCCACGGGGACGCAGGTGTGCGACGGCTCCGTGTTCCAGCAGAGCATCGAGCTGCCCGAGCCGGGCTCCGTCGGCTTCACGGGCGTCGTCAGCGGCACCGAGAACGGCGGTTACGCCTACGCCTACTACCCCGAGAAGGAGCAGCTCCCCTAGCCGGGCGGGGTGGGCGGGAAGGCCACCCCCTACCGCAGTAGCACCCCCACCTTGGCTCCCGGGTATGACGCCCCGCGCACCGCCGTCACCGCACGCTGCACCTCGTCGGCAGGTACGAGCGGATCGTGAGAGGGCGGAACGGGACATGAGGCTACGCAGGGGCGAGCGGCACACGGCGGAAACGGGCGACCGGCCGGACCTCCGGGACGCCTCGCCCGGGAGCGCCGTCGAACTGCGCGGGGTCCGGCGGCAGTACGGGCGCGGCGCGGGTGCCGTGCACGCGCTCGCCGGGGTCGATCTCGCCCTGCCGCGCGGTACGTTCACCGCGGTCATGGGCCCGTCCGGGTCCGGCAAGTCCACCTTCCTCCAGTGCGCCGCCGGGCTCGACCGGCCGTCGGCGGGTTCCGTGCGGCTCGGCGGTACGGAGATCACCGGGATGAACGAGAACGAGCTCACCGAGCTGCGCCGCGGCCGCCTGGGATTCGTCTTCCAGGCGTTCAACCTGCTGCCTTCCCTGACCGTCGAGCAGAACGTCCTGCTGCCCCTGCGCCTCGCCGGGAAGCGCCAGGACCGCCACCGGGCGGCCTCCGTGCTCGCGCGGGTCGGGCTGGCCGACAAGGCGCGGCGGCGGCCCGGCGAGCTGTCCGGCGGTCAGCAGCAGCGGGTGGCCATCGCCCGCGCCCTGATCACCGGCCCCGACGTGGTGTTCGCCGACGAGCCCACCGGGGCCCTGGACACCGGCACCGCCGCCGAGGTCCTGGGCCTGCTCCGGCGCGCCGTCGACACCGCCGGGGCCACCGTCGTCATGGTCACCCATGATCCGGTCGCGGCCGCCTGGGCGGACCGGGTGCTGTTCCTCGCGGACGGCTCGTTCGCCGGTGGGCTGGAGCGCGGTTCGGCCGAGCGGATCGCGGAGCACATGCGGGTGCTCACCGCTCGTACCGCCGGGGCGGGCGCGATGGCGGGGGCGGCGGCCGCATGATGCGTCCCAACGGACTCGCCCGCGCGGCCGTCCGCTTCAAGCCCGCGTCCTTCGCGGGGACGTTCGTGGCGCTGATGATGTCCGCGCTGATCGTCACGGCCTGCGGGATCCTGCTGGAGACCGGGGCGCGTGCGTCGGTGCCGCCGGTGCGGTACGCGGACGTGCCGGTCGTCGTGGCGGCGGACCAGTACGAGTACGTCGTCACGGGCAGCGGCGAGGACCGCGAGGAGGAGGCGGTCCCGCTGCCGGACACCGCACGGGTGGACGCCGGTCTCGCGGCGAGGGCCGCCGGGGCGACGGGCGCGGCTGCCGCCGTCCCGGACTTCACCTTTCCGGTGCGGGCGGCGGACGCGGGGGACGGTTCGGGCTTCCGGGAACTGCCCGTACCCGGCGGCCTGCTCACCGGGCACGGCTGGGGCTCGCACGCCTTCACCGGCACCGCGCTGACCGCCGGATCCGCGCCCCGTACGGGCGAGGTCGTCCTCGACGCGGGGACGGCCCGCGCGGCGAAGGCGGCCGTCGGCGACACCGTCGCGCTGGACACCGCCGCCGGGCAGCGGGAGTTCCGCGTCGCAGGCGTCGCAGGCATCACGGGCGTCTCAGGCGTCTCAGGCGTCGCCGGGGCCGGGGCCGAGGCCGAGTCCGCTGAGAGCGGCCGGGCGACCGGTACCGCACAGCCGTCGGTCTGGTTCGCCGACTCCGAGGCGTCCACGCTCGCCGGGCATCCCGGGGCGGCGGACGCCATCGCCGTACTGGCGGAACCCGGTACCGACACCGATGCCCTCGCCGCCTCCGTGCGGCAGGCCCTGGCCGGCTCCGGGGCCGAGGTGCGCACCGGCGACGACCGGGGTGCCGTCGAGGACCCGGGGCTCGGCCACGCCAAGGAGACCCTCTTCGGGATCGGCGGCTCCTTCGGCGGCATCGCGACCGTCGTCGCGGTCTTCACCGCGGCCGGGACCGTGGCCCTGTCCGTGTCCCAGCGGGCCCGAGAGTTCGCTCTGCTGCGTGCCGTCGGAGCCACCCCGCGCCAGATCCGCCGCGCGGTCGCGTCCGAAGCGGTGCTCGTCGCGCCGCTCGCCGGGATCGTCGGCACGCTGCCCGGGATCGTGCTCGCGCACTGGTGGTTCGGGCAGTTGCGGGACCGGGGCGCGATCCCGGAAGCGGTGCGCGTGCACGTTTCCTGGATTCCCCTTCTCGTCGCCGTCGCCGTCGGGCTGCTCACCGCGCTCGGCGCGGGCTGGGCGGCCGGGCGCAGGCCCGCGCGGATCAGGCCGGGACAGGCGCTCGGCGAGGCGTCGGTGGAGCGGCTGCGACCGGGCGTCGTCCGTACGGTGCTGGGCATCGGCGCGCTCGTCGGCGGCGTGTTCCTCACCGGTCTGTCCGCCCGTTCGACGGGGGACGACGCGGCCGGGGCCTCCCTCGGCGTCGTCATGTGTTTCATGCTCGCCGTCGCGCTGCTCGGCCCCCTGGTGGCACGGCTGTGCGCGGGCCTCTTCGGTCTCCCGCTGCGCGGCGCGGGCCCGGCCGCCGGGCTCGCGGTCGCCAACTCCCGTACCAACGCCCGGCGTCTCGCCTCCGCGATCACCCCGATCGTGCTCGCGATGGCCTTCGCCTCGACGCTGGTCTTCCTGCACACGAGCCAGAGCCACATCGCGGACGCGCAGGTGCGGGCGGGCATCACGGCGGATCATGTGGTGACGGACCCGGCCGGGCTCCCGGTGGACGCGGTGGCGCGGGCCGCCCGCGCGCCAGGGGTGGAGGCGGCCGTGGGCCTGCTGGACACCCAGGTGCTCGTACCGGCCGGCTCGGGCGAGTTCGCGTCCCTCCAGGGTGCGACGACGCAGGGCGTCACCGGCTCCGGCGCCGAGCTGGCGAAGGTGCAGGACCTGGACGTGCGCGAGGGCAGCCTCGACCGGCTCGGCGAGGGCCGCATCGCCATCGACCGGACCCTGGCGAACTCGGCGGACGTCGGTGTGGGCGACCGGCTGCGTCTCTATCTCCCCGACGGTACGGAGACCTCCCCCGAGGTCGTCGCGGTGTACGGACGCGGCCTCGGCCTGGCCTCGGTGACCATGGACCGGGCGGCCCTGGCCGGGCACGTCGGTTCGGGCTTCGACAGCACCCTGTTGGTGCGCGGTGGCTCGGCGGAAGCGCTCACGGCCCTGGGCGAGGTCACCGACGCCTCGGGCTTCGCCACCGAGCAGAGCCTCGACGCGCGGCTGGGTTCCTGGTCCAACAACGTCATGGCCGCGGTCCTCGGTGGCTTCGCCGCCATCGCCGCCGTCAACACCCTGGTGATGACGGTGCTCGACCGCCGCCGCGAGCTGGGCACGCTGCGCCTGGTCGGCTCCACCCGGCGTCAGGTGCTGCGGATGCTCGGCTGGGAGAGCCTGCTGGTGTCGGCGGTGGGCGTGGTCCTCGGCTCCGCGATCGCGGCGGCCACGCTGATCCCGATGATCGGCGGCACGACCGGCGAGGCACCGTACGTACCGCCGCTGCTGTACGGGGCCTTCGTCGCGGCCGCGGGCGGACTGGCCCTGCTCGCGGTCACGTTGCCGGGGCGGGCTGCGCTGCGGCGGCGGTCGTAGCGGGTGGGTGGGTGCGTACGGCGACGGCCCCTTGACTCCCCCGGGGCCACGTCGTACGCAACCTCCCGGGGCGACGTCGTGCTCAGCCCATGCTCGCCGCGACCTCGCTGCGGAGCTGCGGCAGCTTGTCGTGGAGCACGCCCGGGCAGAGGGTGTCGCCGAAGTCCTTGTGGCCGTAGATGCTGCTCGGTGCGATGGCGTACTGCTCGCAGACGTACGCGCAGATGGCCACCAGGACCTCCCACTGGGCCCGCGGCGGCTGTGCGCCGTCGTGGTACGCGCCCTCGTTGGCGATGCCGATGGCCTGGTCGTTCTGGCCGGAGGTGTGCGCGGCCATAACGAAGTCGTTGCCGCTCTGCAGCGTGCTGAGGCTGCGGTGGCGGCCCTCGGTGATCCAGCCGCCCCGGCTGACGAGGAAGTGGTAGCCGGTGTCGGACCACCCGTTCTGGTCCATGTGCAAGTCCTGGACCCAGTGGGCGTGGCGGTGGGCCTGGGCGCGGGAGACGTCGGAGGTGTTGTCGCTGACCGTGTGGTGCACGATGATCTTCGTCGGCCGTTTCCCCACCAGCGTCACCGGGCTCTGCGGCGCACGGGCCTTCCACTGGGCCGTGCCGTCGATGTCGGGGGTGACCGCCTCGGAGGCGTGGGCCGTGCCCGTACCCGTACCCGATAAGGCGACGGCGGCCAGGCCGCCGGCACCGGCGAGCAGGACGTGGCGACGGGACGGCTGCGGAAGGATCACGGCAAGCTCCAGGTGTGTGTGTGGGGGGGCGGCAGAGGCACGGTCGCGGTACGGCGGCCGGGTGAGCCGCCGACGGGCTCACCCGGCCGCCGCCCGAGCGGGGAGACTACGCCGTGTTGTTGGCGAGGGCCTGGAGCCGGGCGAGGCTGCCGTTGAACTTGTTGCGGTCCACGTCGCCGGAGACTCCGCCGACCCGGCCGGTGGCCGAGTACTGCCAGATCGTCCAGGTGGGGAAGCCGCTGGGGATGGTCGGGTTGCTGGTGCCCCAGTGGGCCACCCAGAGCGGGGACTTGGCGGCCATGCCGGTCCAGCTTCCGGTGCAGGTGTTCCACCAGCTGGCGGTCGTGTAGATGACGACGTCCCGCGTGGTGCGCGCCTTGTAGGTGGTGTAGAAGTCGTTGATCCACGTGCGCATCTGGGTCGTGGAGAGGCCGTAGCACGTGGCGCCGTACGGGTTGTGCTCGATGTCCAGCACACCGGGGAGGGTCTTGCCGTCCTTGGACCATCCTCCGCCGTTGCTCGCGAAGTACCCTGCCTGGGTCGCTCCGTTGGAGATGTCGGGGCGGGCGAAGTGGTACGCGCCCCGGATCAGACCGGCGTTGTAGGAGCCGGTGTAGTTCGCGTTGAAGCTGCTGTCCTTGAAGGACGTGCCCTCGGTGGCCTTCATGTAGGCGAAGTCGATGCCCGCGGCCTTCACCGAGCCCCAGTTGATCGACCCCTGCCAGTGGGAGACGTCGATGCCCTGGATGCCGCTGGTGTCCATCGGTGTGACCCCGTCGGACGCCGAGGACGCGGGGCCCTGCTCGATGCGGGTGCCCGCCCCCATCCAGGCGTGTCCGGACCGGACCGGCTCATCGGGCGCGGGCGGCGCGGCGGCGGCCGTGCCCGTGCCGGTCAGGAGCAGCGCCACGGCACTGCCGAGAGCGGCGGCCGGTAAAGCTGCTCGGGATCTCTTGATGCGGCGGGACGGAGAACGGAACACGGACATGGCCACCTCCGGGCACGTGGACGGGGAAGGGACCCATGGCATCCGATAATCGGATGCCATGGACATGCCACGAGTAACGCACGGGCGGGGAGGGGCGTAAAGGGGTCATTTGGTCTAGACCTGTGTTGCCGCCCCCCACCTGCGAAGACGCGCCGGAGCGGCGAGAACTTTCATTTCTGAAGGCCGCCGACAACGGTCCCGCCCGCGACCGATCGAACAATCGTTGACCGTGGTATTCAAATTTGACTACGCTGGCCGGATGGCCGAGACGACGATCCCCCTGCTGCCCTGCCGGACCTCGCTGATCGAGACCGCGGTCGAGTTCTACACCGCCCTGGGCTTCGAGACGACGTACCTCCAGAAGAGCCCGTACGCGTACGCGGTCGTCGAGCGGGGAGCGGTCGAACTCCAGCTGTACGGCATGAAGGACTACGACCCGGCGTCGTCCCACTCCGGGTGCTATGTCCTCACCGATGACGTGGACGGCCTGCATACGGCGTTCCGGGCGGGCCTCAAGGCCGCCTACGGGCGCATCCCGACGCGGGGGCTGCCGCGCATCGGTCCGCTGAAGGACATGTCGTACGGGGTGCGGCAGTTCCTGATGACCGACCCGACCGGCAACACGATCCGGATCGGCCAGCCGGTCAGCGAGGACCCGAACCACCGGCTCGCCCCGAAGGAGACCTTCGCCCGCGCGCTGCACATGGCGGACCTCTTCGCGGACTCCAAGCAGGACCTGCCGGGCGCGGCGAAGATCATCGACCGGGTGCTGGGGCTCACGGACGAGCACCCGACTCCGGTACAGAGGCTGCGGCTCCTCGTTCTGCGCGGGGACATCGCGCAGCGGATGGGGGACGCGGAGGAGGCGAAGGTGTTGCTGGAGGAAGCCGCCGCGGTCCGACTCGGGCCCGAGGACGGGGAAGTGGCCGCCGACGCGCTGGCCAGGCTCGCGGACCTGCGGAGCTGATCCGCCGATCGGCTACGGGGTCGATCGGTTACGGGGGTGGCCTCGGCCCACCGCGAAGGAGGCCCCGGGGGTGGCGTACTCGACCGGGCCCGCGTAGCGCGTCGCCGCCCGGGAAACCGCCTGTTGCGGGGTGAGGGCGCGGCCGACGTGCGTCACGATCAGCCGTCCCACGCCGGCCGAGCGGGCGGTGTCGCCGGTGTCCTCCGGCGTGTGGTGCACCTGGTCTTCGGTAGCGGGCGCCCGGTCGCTCTCGGCCTCGCAGAGCAGTACGTCACATCCGTCGGCCAGGCCCGTCAGCGCGGGACAGGGGGCTGTGTCGCCCGAGTAGACCAGCGACCGGCCGGCGGGGTCGTCGACCCGCAGGGCGAAGGCGGGGATGCCGTGCTCGACCGCCCTGCTGGTCAGGGTGAGCGCGCCTACGCGTACGTGATGCCCGTCGTGCAGTTCCTCGACGGCGAACGCGGACTCGACCGGGCTGCGGCTCCCGGTGTTGGTGAGGAAGTGGGCGAGCCGGTCGGCGATGCCCGGCGGGCCGTACAGCGGGATCGGGGCCGCGAGCCTGATGTCGGCGAAGAGCAGGCCGTAGTAGGCGGTGAGGAGGTCCGCGCTGTGGTCGGCGTGCAGATGCGAGATCCATATCGCGTCCAACTCATCCAGCCGGACGTGCCGTTGCAGCTCGGCGAGCGTCCCGCTGCCCGCGTCCACCCAGACGCGGGCTCCGTCTGCCGACACCAGGTACCCCGAACACGGGTTGTCCACGCTCGCGTAGGGCGTCGCGCAGCCCAGAACGGTCATCCGGAAAGGGGTGTTGGTCGTCGTCATCCACGCACCCTATGACTGGCCCCTGATCAGGCCTCGGCTCACCTCGGCGGGTCCTCGCCCGTCAGGCCGTCGACCGACTCCCGGATGAGGTCGGCATGGCCGACATGGCGGGCGTACTCCTCGATGAGGTCCAGGAGGATGCGGCGGAGGTTCGGGCGTTCGCCGCTGCGGGTGACGTACGCGCCGAGCTGGTCCAGGCCGCCGCCCGCGCGGAGTGCCGCGTCGACGGTGGCCCGGGAGCGGGCCGCCGATTCCCGCCAGAGGGCGCGCAGTTGCTCGGGAGTGTCGTGGGCGGCGGAGCGGTAGGCCCAGTCGGGGTCGTCGTCCCAGTCGACCGCGTCCCAGGGCGCACCCACCGGGGCGTCGAGCCACAGGCGGGCGAAGTGGCTGTCCTCGACGTGCGCCAGGTGCTTGAGCAGGCCGCCCAGGGTGACGGCGGACGCGCCGACCGTGGCGTTCAGCCCGGCGGCGTCCAGGCCCGAGGTCTTCCAGGCCAGCGTGGCCCGTTGGCGTTCCAGCGCGCCGAGGACGGCTGCCGCCTCCGTACCGGCGAGGGGTGGTTCGGGCCAGGCTTCCGCTGCGCTCTGCGTCATGGCGGCAGATCCTAACGAAGGGCACCGACACCCCCTAGGTGTCCGGCCCCAGGTGTCCGGCCGTCGCGGTCAGCCCTTCAGCACCCATTCCAGTGGTTCCTTGTACCAGCCCCGGGTGAGCTCGACAGCCTCCGGCTCGGTGCCACGAGTGATCAGGAACGTCGTGCAGATCTTCTCCGACTTCCCCTCGCCCACCTTTTTCTCGGAGTCGGGCTCAGGGCAGTTCTTCCAGGTGGCCTCGCCCATCCAGACCAGAAGGGCCTCGGTGCGTTCACCCTGGTCGGTCCGGATGACCAGGTCACCGGCCATTTCACGGATCCGCATCGGCCTTCCTTCCGTGTGCGTGAGCGTGGACCACACGTGCACGGGGACCTTCGGGCCCGGAAGCTGATTCAGATCGAGGCCCGAATGGTCCATGTCGGCCTTCGTGCCGGTCTCGACCCGGGTGGGCGTGACCGTGTACGTGGCGCCCTCCTCGTCCGCACGCATGCTGCCCTGCGAAGGGCTGCGCTCTCCGAGGCGGAAGGTCTTCTTCTCCTCGGACGAACCGGCGTTCTTCCCGCCCTTCCCGCCCTTCGCGTCGTCCGTGTCGGTGCAGCCGACCAGCGTCACCGTCAGCGCCAGGGCGCCCAGCGCCGCCGGGACGGCGCGATTCCACTTACGCATATGTTCTTGGTGCTCCCCGTTGGACATGCGAGCCGCGCGCCGGGAGGGGGCGGCGGAAGGTGGGGCGGAAGACGCGGAATGGGGCCCGGCCTCGCGGCCGGACCCCCCTCGCTTTCCCCTCCCGTCGGGCCTTCCCGTTCCCCCCGGACCCCTCCCCGGAAGTCCCGACGCCATGTGTGACACGGGAGGGTACGCAAAGGTTGCAGCCCTTTGCGATCTCTTTACCCTCGCCGTGGCGCAGGGCTCTCAGCAGGCATGTCGTACGTAGCGGTCCGCCACTTCCGCCAGGGCTTCCGCCCCGTCGCGGGCCCACAGCGCCTCGTTGAAGATCTCCACCTCGATCGGGCCTTCGAAGCCGGCGGCCTCCACCCAGCGGCGGAACGCGCGGAAGTCCACGCTGCCGTCGCCCAGTTGGCCCCGGCCCAGCAGGACGCCCGCCGGGAGCGGGGTGATCCAGTCGGCCAACTGGAAGGAGTGGATGCGGCCGCCCGCGCCCGCGCGGGCGATCTGGGCGGGCGCCCGGTCGTCCCACCAGAGGTGGTACGTATCGACGACCACCCCGACCTGCTCGGCCGGGAAGTGTTCCGCGAGGTCCAGGGCCTGGCCGAGGGTGGAGACCACGCAGCGGTCGGACGCGTACATCGGGTGGAGCGGTTCGATCGCCAGGCGTACGCCGCGCTCCGCCGCGTACGGGGCCAGTTCCGCCAGCGCCTCGCCCACCCGCTCGCGGGCCCCGTGCAGATCGCGGCTGCCGGGCGGGAGGCCGCCGGAGACCAGGATCAGGGTGTCGGTGGACAGGGCCGCCGCCTCGTCGATCGCCGCCCGGTTGTCGTCCAGGGCGCGGGCGCGTTCGGCGGGGTCCAGGGCGGTGAAGAAGCCGCCCCGGCAGAGGCTGGTGACCGTGAGCCCGGCGTCGGACATGAGCCGTGCCGTGCGCTCGACGCCGTACGCCTGCACCGGGGCCCGCCACAGGCCCACCTTGCCGATGCCCGCCTTGCCGCAGCCCTCGGCGAGCTCCGGCAGCGACCACTGCTTGATGGTCTCCTGGTTGATGGAGAGGCGGGCGAGCGGATCGTTCGTCATCGTGTGCCTCCGTGGACCGCCAGCAGGGCTCGCATGCGGTGTTCGGCCAGCTCCGGGTCGGGGAACAGGCCCAGGCCGTCGGCCAGTTCGTACGCCTTCGCCAGGTGCGGCAGCGAGCGTGCCGACTGGAGGCCGCCCACCATCGTGAAGTGGTCCTGGTGTCCGGCCAGCCAGGCCAGGAACACCACGCCCGTCTTGTAGAAGCGGGTCGGCCGCTGGAAGAGATGGCGGGAGAGTTCGACGGTGGGGTCGAGGAGGGCCCGGAAGCCGTCCACGTCTCCCGTGTCCAATACCCGTACCGCGTGGGCAGCCAAGGGGCCCAGCGGGTCGAAGATGCCCAACAGGGCGTGGCTGAAGCCGCGTTCGTCGCCCGCGATCAGCTCCGGGTAGTTGAAGTCGTCGCCCGTGTAGCAGCGCACCCCGGACGGCAGTCGGCGGCGGACGTCGATCTCGCGAGCCGCGTCCAGGAGGGAGATCTTGATGCCGTCGACCTTGTCCGGGTGCTCGGCGATGACCTTCAGGAAGGTGTCCGTGGCCTCGTCGAGGTCGGCGCTCCCCCAGTAGCCCTCCAGGGCCGGGTCGAACATCGGGCCCAGCCAGTGCAGGATCACCGGTTCGGACGCCTGGCGCAGGAGGTGGGCGTAGGTGGCGAGGTAGTCCTCGGGGCCCTGCGCCGCGCGGGCCAGTGCGCGCGAGGCCATGAGGATCGGCTGGGCGCCGTGCTCCTCGGCCAGGGCCAGTTGTTCCTCGTACGCCGACCTGACCTCGGCCAGGGTGGGTACGGTGCCGTCGTCGGGCAGTTGGTCGGTGCCGACGCCGCAGGCGATCCGGCCGCCCACCGCCTTCGCCTCGGCGGCCGAGCGGCGGATCAGTTCGGCCGCGCCCGCCCAGTCCAGGCCCATGCCGCGCTGCGCGGTGTCCATGGCCTCCGCGACGCCCAGGCCGTGCGCCCACAGGTGGCGGCGGAAGGCGAGCGTGGACTCCCAGTCGACGGCCGCCGGGTCGCCGGGGGCGACGTCGGCGTACGGGTCGGCGACCACGTGGGCCGCCGAGAAGACCGTACGGGAGGTGGGGGCCGCCGCCGCTCCGGGCGCGAGGTCGAGCGGGGTGGTGCGCAGGGTGTACGGGCCCTGCGGGAGGTGGATCGTCGTCATGGCAGCGGCCTCCGGTGGAGCGACGAGCCGGTCGCGCGGGTCACAGGGTCAGCTCCGGGATGTCGAAGCGGCGGCCCTCGGCGGACGACTTCAGGCCCAGCTCGGCCAGTTGGACGCCCCGGGCGCCGGCCAGCAGGTCCCAGGCGTACGGGCTGTCCAGGGCCACATGGCGCAGGAACAGCTCCCACTGCGCCTTGAAGCCGTTGTCGAACTCCTGGTTGTCCGGGATCTCCTGCCACTGGTCGCGGAACGACTCGGTGACCGGGAGGTCCGGGTTCCAGACCGGCTTCGGGGTCGCCGAGCGGTGCTGGACACGGCAGTTGCGCAGGCCGGCCACGGCGGAGCCGTGCGTGCCGTCGACCTGGAACTCCACCAGCTCGTCACGGTTGACCCGTACCGTCCAGGAGGAGTTGATCTGCGCGACCGCCCCGCCTGCCAGTTGGAAGATGCCGTAGGCGGCGTCGTCGG
Organism: Streptomyces sp. NPDC091289; assembly: GCF_044757365.1. Classification (NCBI taxonomy): domain Bacteria; kingdom Bacillati; phylum Actinomycetota; class Actinomycetes; order Kitasatosporales; family Streptomycetaceae; genus Streptomyces; species Streptomyces sp. NPDC091289. The sequence continues at coordinate 50,685 of NZ_JBIVUT010000037.1, read as the reverse complement.
CGGTCGCCTCGTACGGCTTGCCCTGCTCGTCCCAGCGCTGCGGAACATGCGTCTGGACGTGGGCCGTTACGGAGGTGACCTGGCCGAACAGCTCGTGGAGCACGTACTCCCAGTGCGGGAACATGTCGACGACGATGCCGCCGCCGTCCTCCGCGCGGTAGTTCCAGGAGGGGCGCTGGGCCTCCTGCCAGTCGCCCTCGAAGACCCAGTAGCCGAACTCCCCGCGCACGGACAGGATCTCGCCGAAGAAGCCGCCGTCGATCAGGCGCTTCAGCTTGCGCAGGCCCGGCAGGAAGATCTTGTCCTGGACGACACCGTGCTTGATGCCCGCGTCCCGGGCGAGCCGGGCCAGGTCGAGGGCGCCCTCGACGTCCGTGGCGGTCGGCTTCTCGGTGTAGATGTGCTTGCCCGCCGCGATCGCCTTCTTGATCGCCTCCACCCGGGCGGAGGTGACCTGGGCGTCGAAGTAGATCTCGACCGTGTCGTCCGCGAGGACCGCGTCCAGGTCGGTCGACCACTCGGTGAGGCCGTGGCGCTCGGCGAGTTCCTCCAGGGCGTGGGCGCGGCGGCCGACGAGCACGGGTTCGGGCCACAGCACCTCGCCGTCACCGAGATCCAGGCCGCCCTGTTCGCGGATCGCGAGGATCGAGCGCACCAGGTGCTGCCGGTATCCCATGCGTCCCGTGACGCCGTTCATGGCGATGCGCACTGTCCTGCGTGTCACGAAGGTCCCTCCATACAGCCGTAGCAAGCGCTTTCTATCGGAGATGACGCTAGCCTGCCGACAGCGGCCGGACAAGAGGGGGCCGCACGTGATCTCACGGAGGACAGCGATGACAGTCACCCTGGCGGATGTGGCGGCCCGCGCCCGGGTGTCCCCGGCCACCGTCTCCCGCGTGCTGAACGGCAATTACCCGGTGGCGGCCTCGACCCGGGAACGGGTCCTGCGCGCGGTGGACGACCTGGACTACGTACTCAACGGGCCCGCCAGTTCGCTCGCGGCGGCCACCTCGGACCTGGTCGGCATCCTGGTCAACGACATCGCCGACCCGTTCTTCGGGATCATGGCGGGGGCGGCCCAGACGCAGATCGGCGGTCCCGGGGACGGTTCCGGCCGGGCGGGCGGCGAGAAGCTGGCCGTCATCTGCAACACCGGCGGCTCCCCGGAGCGCGAACTCACCTACCTCACCCTCCTCCAGCGCCAGCGCGCCGCCGCCGTCGTCCTCACCGGCGGCGCGGTCGAGAACCCGGCGCACCAGGCCGCGATGTCCGCGAAGCTGACGAAGCTCGCGGACGCGGGCACCCGGATCGTCTTCTGCGGGCGGCCCCCGCTGCCGGAGGGGGACGCGCTCGTCGCCGCGCTCGCGTTCGACAACCGCGGCGGCGGACGCCGGCTCGCCGAGCACCTGATCTCGCTCGGCCACCGCAGGATCGGTTACGTCGCCGGGCCCCCGGAGCGCACCACCACCCGGCACCGGCTGGAGGGCCACCGGGAGGCGCTGCGCGCGGCCGGGCTGGACGCCGCGCCGGTGGCCGGGGGCGGGGGCGACCAGGCCGGCTCCGGTGACCAGAGTTCCGGGGATCAGGCGTCCGCCGATCAGGAGCGGCTCACCGTGCACGGCCCCTACGACCGGCGCTCGGGCTACGAGGCCACCCTCGAACTCCTGCGCAGGGCACCGGACGTGACCGCGATCGTGGCCGCCAACGACACCGTGGCGCTGGGCGCGTGCGCGGCCGTACGGGACCAGGGGATGCGCATCCCCCAGGACATCTCGGTCGCGGGCTTCGACGACCTGCCGTTCTCGGTGGACGCGGTACCGGCCCTGACGACGGTCCGGCTGCCGCTCTTCGAGGCGGGCGCCCGGGCGGGGCGGCTCGCCATGGGCAAGGAGAACCCGCCGCCCGGCGGCATCGCGACGATCGCGGCCGAGCTGATGATCCGGGGGTCCACGGCGGCGCCGCGGGGGTGAGCCGGGCCGGGGAGATTGCCGGTGCACGACGGCGCTCGTCTACGGTCGGCTCCATGAGCGGAGACGGCATGAGTGGAGACGGCGTAGTCGTGAACGAGGCGATCCGGGCGGCCTGGGACTCCTACCGGGTCCTCGAGAAGCGGACGCCGGCCGGGGAGCGCCAGGAGGCGCGGCAGCGGGTCGAGGCCGCGGTGGACGCCTACGGGCGTGCGGAGGTGTCCCGGGGGACGGTGTTTCTGGTGGGCGTGCTGACCGGATATCTGATCGCCGAGCAAGCCGGAGGCGGCACCGGACATGCCGGAGGCACCACCGGGCAAGTCGGCAGCGGGGCATCCGGAGGCGGCACATCCGGTGGCGGCGCATCCGGTGGCGGCGCATCCGGTGGCGGCGCATCCGGTGGCGGGGATCGTCTTGATCCGCTCAGCGATCTGATCCCCGCCGTGATCCGCAGACTGCCCGCCTTCGAGTCGGCCGACCCGGCTCAGGTGCCGATGGTCACCGGGGTCCTCATGGCCGCGGCGATGGGCATGGACACCGTGGCATGGCGCGACCGCTTCGGGCCGATTCCGCCGGAGGAGGCCCTGGTGCACGGCTTCGTGCTGTGGCTGCTCGCCGACCTCTTCGATTCCCTGGCCGGGCAGCCGGGAGTGATGGATCGCATGATGCGGGAGACGTTCGATTCCCTTGCCGCCGAAGGGAGTTGACGCGCTGCCGCCGGGAGCACACCACTCCGCCCGGTTCGCTCAGCGCTCCGCCTTCTTCCACGGCCTGACCCCGAGCTTTCCGGTCGTTCCGAGGTCGAGTTTCGGCGTCACGGTCACCGGGTCGGCACCGGCCTTGGCCCGGACCTGCACGTAGGGCACGTTCACCGCGGTGCCGGACTCCGTGGTGTTGCGCCAGACCAGGCCGGCGGTCGCCGACTCGCCCGGCCCGAGCGTGACGGGGCGGGGCGGCTCGTCGGCCCCGGCACCGGTGGTGATCTCGCTGCTGCCGTCGAGGACGGTGACGCCGTCGACGGGCCGGAAGTCGCTGTCCAGGAGCTTCAGCAGCGGGTAGCCCTCGACGGTGTAGGGGCGTGTGCCGCAGTTCTCGAGATGCAGGCCCACCACGCGCAGCCCCATGGCCGCGTCGCCCTGGTCGGCGCTGACCCGGATCCCCGAGGCGGGACACGTGCCCGGCTCGGCCGGCGCCTCGCCCGCGGGGACCTTGGTCACTTCGAGCACCTTGGCCTGTGTCACCCGTGGCGCGGCGGGCGGCAGTTCCTCGGCCGACACCGTGCCCCGTACCGTCTTCCCGGGTCCGACGTCCCGCACGGTCACGGTCCGGTTGGACATCGCTCCGCCGTCGGCGCTCATGAAGGTGATGATGACCGAGTAGGTCAGGGTTTCGGTGCCCTCGTTGGTGACCTCGTAGCCGGCGACGGCCCGCGAGCCCGAGGGGAGGCTGTCGGCGGAGATTCCCTTGCTGCGGACGGGCGAGGGGGAGGCCGACGGGAGGGTCAGCGAGGTGACCCGTACGCCGCCCTTGCCCGGATCGTCGACCTGCCCGGGGGACGGCGATGCGGCAGCGCCCCCACTCCTGGCGCCGGGACCCTCCGTCCCGGGACCCTCCGTACCGGGGCGCTCCGTCCCACAGGCCGTCAGCAGTACGGCGGCCACGAGAGCTGATACGACGGGGGCGGTTCCGCCGAGAGGCGAGCGGCGGCGGGAAGGAGGTCTGCTCATCCGGTCATCCGATCAGGACGGGGCCCCCGCGCCTGTGACGGAGGCCATAGCCAGGGTCACAGGGGTGTCACAAGTCCGGGGCGGCCGGATCGATCCGGTCGCCAGATCCACCGCTTCCCGTGGCCGGTGGTCGGTGTCTGCGGGCTCAGGGACCGAAAGATGGGGGCGACTCCCCCATGTGCCCGCCCCGCTCCCCCACCACGATGGTCACGGGCGGCCCGACCGGGGCCGGCCCGGGACCGGGGAGGTGCGTGGCGATGGTGGAGAAGGATCTGATCGACAGAGGTACGAGCCGTTGCCTCGCTCCTGCCGTCTCCGTCGCGTCCGCCGATGGCGTTTCCGCCGATGGCGTTTCCGACGATGGGGCTTCCGACAATGGGGCTTTCGTCGCGGATGGCGGTGCCTCGGCCGCCCTCTCGTCCCCCGCCTCCTCGTCCTCCTCCCCCTCCCCCTCCCCCTCCCCGTTCGAGGGTGCGGGCGGCGAGCCCTGGTGGCTTCCCGGTGTCGTCGGGAGCAGGCCCTCCGGCGAACCCGGCTGGGCCGTCCTCGCCCGGGAGGCCGTCTCCTCGGCGCCGCGTGACGTGGTGGTCGCCGAGCAGGCGTACCCCGGGCTCAGCGGCTTCGGGCCGGTCGTCGCGCCCTTCGTCGAGGCGGCGGCCGGGCGGCTCCGGGACGCGCTCACGAAGGACGCGCTGACGAAGGACGCGCTGACGCGGAACGCACTCGCGCAGGAGGGCGGTGCGGCGGTGGACGTCTCCGCCCCCGTCCTCGCCGACTTCCGGCGGCAGTTGACGCGCCGGCTGTCCCGGATCGCGGCGCGCACCCTCGTCACGGAACTGCACGAGGCCCGGCGGCTGGGCCGGTTGAGCGGCGATGGGTCCGAGGAGCGCTTCCGGGACTTCGTGCGGCTGACCGCCCGCCGCGACGGACTCGCCCGGCTCGTCACCGGCTACCCCGTCCTGGCCCGCCTCCTCGCTACGGCCTGCCTGAACGCGGGGGACGCGTTCGCGGAGATGGCCACGCGGCTCGCCGCCGACCGGCACCTGCTGGCCCCCGCCGGGGTGCTCGGCGACGACCGGGCCGGCCTCCCGGACGGAGGGCCCGGCGGGAGCGCGGGGCCCGGGGCGCTCACCGGCGTCGAAGCCGGTGCCGGCGACAGCCACCGCGGGGGCCGGTCGGTGATGCTGCTGCGGTTCGCCGACGGCGCCCGGCTCGTCTACAAGCCGCGCCCGCTCGCGGCGCACCGGCACTTCAACACCCTGGCGGACTGGTTCGGTTCGCTGTCCGGCGCCCCGGATCTGCGGGTGCTGCGCGTCCTGGACCGGGGGGACTACGGCTGGGTCGAGTTCGTCGAGGAGCGGCCCTGCGCCTCGGGGGCGGAGACCCGGCAGTTCTACCGGCGGCAGGGTGCGCTGCTGGCCCTCCTGCACGCGCTGGACGGTACGGACCTGCACCACGAGAACCTGATCGCCTGCGGCCCGCACCCGGTCCTGGTCGATGTGGAGACCCTGTTCCATCCGCCGCTGGGGCCCGCCCGGTCCGCCGATCCGGCCGCCCGCGCCCTGCACGACTCGGTCCACCGGGTGGGCCTGCTGCCCCAGTTGCTCGTCGGGGACACGACCGCACTCGACATGTCCGCCATCGGCGGGGGCCGGGCCGCCTCCTCCCCGATCGAGACCGCCGACTGGGCGGAGGCCGGAACCGACCGCATGCGGCTGGTGCGGCGGGCGGGCCGGTTCACCGAGTCCGCCAACCGGCCCCGGCTGGACGGAGTGGCCGCCGACCCCTCCACGTACACCGAGGCCCTCTGCGGCGGCTTCCGCGCCGGGTACACCGCGATCCACGAGCATCGGGACGAACTCCTGGGCGAGGACGGGTTGTTGCGGCTCTTCGCGCGGGACGAGGTGCGCGTCGTACCGCGGCCGACCTGGACGTACACGACGCTGCTGGACGAGTCGACCCACCCCGACCTGATGCGGGACGCCGCCGAACGGCACCGGGTGCTGTCGCTGCTGCGCACCCCGCTCCTGGGCGTGCCCGCGCTGCCCGGTCTGGAGGACGAGGAGATCGCGGAGCTGTGGTGCGGTGATGTGCCGGTGTTCTGTACCCGGCCGGGCGGCACGGAGCTGTGGGGCGGCACCGGCCGTACGGTTCCGGGGCCGGCCGAGGGCATCTCGGGGCACCCGCAGCCGCAACCGCACCCGCACCCGCAGCCGCACCCGCACGACGCTGTCGTCATCGCCACCGGGCTCGCCCGCGTCGAGGCGAAGGTGCGCGCGATGGACACCGTGGACCGGCAGGACCAGGAACGGATCATCCGGGCCGCCATGGTGAGCACCTCGCCCGAGCCGCCGCACCGGGCGGGCCCGGGCGGCCGGGCGCGGAGCGCGGCGACCGCGCCGGAACCCGAGCAACTGCTCTCCGCCGCACGGTCGGTGGGCGACCAGCTCGTCTCCCTGGCGTACCGGCACGAGCGCCGCACCAACTGGATCAGTCTCGAACTGCTCGGCGAGCGCTACTGGCGGCTCACGCCGATGGCGGCGGACCTCGCGGGCGGCTACGCCGGTCCCGCGCTCTTCCTGGCCCAGCTGGCCGCGCTCACCGGCGCCGCCCGGTACGCGGAGGCGGCCCGCGAGGCGCTCACCCCGGTCCCGGGGCTGCTGGACGCGCTGCACGGGCGGGCCGACGACCTCGGGTCCCTGGGCTCCGGCGCCTTCGCGGGCCTCGGCGGCATCGCGTACGCGCTGACCGAGGTGGGCACGCTGCTGGGCGACCGGGAGGTGCTGGACCTGGCGGGTCCGGCCGTCCGGCTGAGCTGCGCGGCGAGCGCGGCGGAGGCCGGGTACGGGGTGCGCGGCGGCGCGGCGGGCGGGCTGGTCTCGCTGCTCGCGGTGTACCGCGCCACCGGCCGCCCGGAGGCCTGGCGTGGCGCCACGCGCTGCGCCGAGCGGATCGCCGCCGCCCCGCTCCCCGTCTCCGGGGGCTTCGCCGACGGGGCGGCGGGGATCGGCTGGGCGCTGCTGCGCTTCGTCGGGGCCGGCGGCGACGCCCGCCACCGGAGCGCCGGGCTGCGGGCCCTGCGCCGGGCGACGGCGGCCCACGAAAGGACCACCGGAGCGGCGCGCGAAAGGGCCACCTCAGCGGCCACCGGGCCCGCCTGGTGCCACGGGGTCGCCGGGATCGCGCTGGCGATCGCCGACAGCCACGACGCGCTCGCCGACCCGGAGCTGGCCGGCTGGCTGGCGGCACGCTCCGGCGAGCTGGCGGGCATCGGCCCGCTCGCCGACGACAGCCTGTGCCACGGGGAGTCGGGGCTGCTCGAACTCCTCGGCCACAGCGCCCTGCCCGCCGTGCTGCCCGCCGCACGGCCCGCGTGGGTGCGCCGGGCCGGGACGCTGCTGGCCGCCGCGGACCGGGCGGGGCCGCAGTGCGGGACGCCCGGCCGCGTACCGCATCCGGGGCTGCTCACCGGGCTCTCGGGGATCGGGCACGGGCTCCTGCGGGCGGGGTTCCCCGACCGGATCGGCTCCGCCCTGCTCCTGCGCCCCTCCCGGGCGCCCTGACCCACCGTTCCTGACGACCGCCACCGTTCCTGACGACCGCCAGCACTCCCGACGACCACCAGCGCTCCTGACGACCACCACCGTTTCTGACAACCACCAGAGGATGAGGCAGAGATGAAGCAGTTCGGCGAATCGGCCCTGCAGGCGTCCGGCGACATCGCGCACGAGGGCACGCCCGAGCACCCGGCCGGGCAGATCTCCTTGGGTTCCACCGGAGGACTCGGTGCGCGCAGCAGACTTCTCAGCGCCTCGGAGGGCGAGAGCGGCTACAGCCACGATCTGCCCTGGACCACCATGACGTCCCCGTTCTGACCGGATCCGGCCAACTCGGCGGCACATCAGCCGGTTTGGCCTGCTGCCGTGGGAGTTGCAGCTCCAGTAATCTGCCGCCATGCGAGCCACTTCGCCGGTCATCGTCGGGCGGGACGAGGAGATCGGACTGCTGAGCAGCGCCCTGGACGCCGTACGACGGCGTTCGGGGCGCGCGCTGTTCCTTCTCGGGGAAGCCGGTATCGGCAAATCCCGGCTGGTGGGCGAATGCGCCTACCGGGCCTACGGGTTCGGCATGCCGGTGCTGCGCGGCCGGGCCACCTCGACCGGGCTCGTCGTCCCCTTCCGCCCGCTCGCGGAGGCGCTGGCCTCCCGGTTCCGGGCCGCGGGCACCCCGACCGATCCGGAGCTCGCGCCCTACCATCCGGCGCTGGCCCGGCTGGTCCCGGAGTGGCGCAGGGGTGGTTCGCCCGGCTATCCGGAGACGGTCGTGGAGCTGGCCGAGGCGCTGCTGCGGCTGCTGTCCGTGCTGGGCAGGGAGGCGGGCTGCACGATCCTGCTGGAGGATCTGCACGACTGCGACACGGAGACCGTCGCGGTCGTCGAGTACGTCATCGACAACCTCGCGGATCTGCCCATCCTGTTCCTGGGCACCCTGCGTCCGGAGCCGGGCCCCGCCCTGGACCTCGTACGCTCCGCCGAGCGCCGTCACACCGCGACGGTGCGGGAGATGGGGCCGCTCCGCGACGACCGGGTGCGGGCGTTGACGGGCGCGTGTCTGGAGGCGCGGCCGGAGGAGATCCCCGAGTCGGTCCACCGCCGGCTGGCCGAACGCGCCGCGGGCAACCCGTATTTGCTGGAGGTGCTGCTGGCGGATCTGCTGGACACCGGTCGGCTCCGGCGGACGGACGACGGGTGGCAGGCGGCGGAGCAGCCGGACGGTTCGGTGCCCTCGGACATCGTCCGCAGCTGGGCCCGCAGGCTGGAGCGGCTGGACGAGCCGGTGCGGGACCTCTTACTGGCGTCGGCCACCCTGGGCAGCCAGTTCTCGGTGACCGTGCTCCAGACCGTCACCGGTTTCGAGGACCGGGCCCTGTTCACGCATCTGCGGTCGGCGGTGGAGGCCGGTGTCATCGCCCCGGACGGCGCGGCCCCCGATCGCTACACCTTCCGGCACTCGCTCACCGCCGAGGCCCTGGTCTCCTCGCTGGCGCCGGCCGAGCGCGCCTCCCTGGCCCGTCGCGCCGCCGGGGCCATCGAGCATTCCGGGCAGCCCCTGGACGAGGACGGGCGGCAGCTCGTCGCCTCGCTGCAACTGGCCGCGGGCAACCGGGCGGGGGCGGCCCGGCAGTTCGCGGAGGCGGGAAGACGGATGCTCGCTTCGGGGGCGCACGGTTCCGCCGTGGTGCTGCTGGAGCGGGCGCACCCGCTGGCCGCCGAGAGCGACCGGGCCGCCGTCGCCGAGTCGTTGGCGGTCGCCCGTGCCGAGGGCGGCGATCTGACCGGCGCACTGGCGCTGGCGGACGCGCTGCCGCCGGTTCCGGCGCGTTCCGAGGCCGCCGCCCGGCGCGGCCGGATCCATATCGAACTCGCCTGGGCGGCGGTCATGGCGGAGCGCACCGCCGAAGCGGCCCTCCAGGTCGAAGCGGCCCGGGTCCTGCTGGGCGCGTCGCCGCCACCGGGCCGCCGGGCCGCACTGGTGGTGGTCGACGGGTATCTCGCCCTGCTTCCCGGAGCGACCGCAACGACCGGAACAGGGCCGGGTTCCGGGAACGGGAACGGGAACGGGAACAGGCACGGGAACGGGAACGGGAACGGGAACGGGAACGGGCTCGAACGCGGGCCGAAGCCCCGGGATCCGGCGGAGGCGGACCAGGCCGTGCGGGAGGCCGCGGAGACCGCCGAGGCCGAGGGGCTGCCCGTGGTGGCCTGCCAGGCCTGGCAGTTGCTGGCGCTGCTGCGGCGCGAGGAGGGCTTCGACGCCGCGGACGCCGCGCTGGAACGGATGCTGTCGATCTCCACCGAACACGCCCTGCCGGTCTGGCGGGTGGAGGCGTTGGTGCGGCTGGGGGCGAACGCCTTCATGCGGACCGGGGACGCCTCCCGGCTGCTCTCGGCCCGGGCGGCGGCCACCGAGCTGGGCGCGCTGCTGCTGACCCGTACGGTCGACGGGCTGCTCGCGATGAACGCGGTGATGTGCGGCCGGTGGGAGGAGGCGCAGGAGATCATCGACCGCTCGGCGGAGGCCAGCGCCCGGGTCGGCGATCTGTCCGCGCACCGCTATCTGCTGCTGGCCGGGGCGACGATGGCCGCGCACCGGGGGCGGCGGCGGGACATGGACCGGGCGCTGGCCGCGTTCCGGCGGGCCGGGGGCGAGCAGTCGCTGCTGGTGCCGCTCCGGTCGGGGCTGTGCCGGGCGTTCGGGGCGCTGTTGGAGGAGGACCGGGAGCGGGCGGCGGCGGGTCTGGACGAGGCGCTGGCCTGGGAGTCGGACCATCCGAGCTACTACTACCTGAGCGGCCGGTACGGGCTGCGCCCGCTGCTGCGGGTCCTGGCGGGCGAGGCGGACCGGGCGGAGCTGGAGGAGGCACGGGCGGCTCCCGGGGGCTGCCTCGCCTGGAACCGGCAGTTCCTGGAGCTGGCCGACGCGGTGCTGCTGGGCCGGGAGAAGGACCCGGCCGGGGCCGAACGGCTGATGGCGTCCTTCGACGCGCGCTCCGCGCCCTTCCCGGTCGCCCGCCATCTGGGCCTGCGGCTGGTCGCGGACGCGGCCCGCGCGGACGGGTGGGGCGAGCCGGTGGCGTGGCTGCGGACCGCCGAGGAGTACTTCTACGGGGCCGGGGTGCAGCCGGTCGCCTCCGCGTGCCGGGCGGCGCTGCGGCAGGCCGGGGCGAGCGTGGGCCAGCACCGGGGCGGCTGGGACCGGATCCCGTCGCCGCTGCGGACCAGCGGGGTGACGCCGCGCGAGTACGAGGTGTTCGTCCTGCTCCCCGAGCGGCCCGGGAACCAGCAGATCGCCCGGCGGCTGTCCATCTCGCCCCGCACGGTGGAGAAGCACATGGCCAGTCTGCTGAGCAAGACCGGGCGCGCCGACCGGGCGGCCCTGTGCGAGTTCGCCTCCGAGTGCGCCGTCGAGTCGGCCTGAGGCCGGGAAGGCCTGAGACCGGGAAGGCCGGGGTGCTGGGGGCCCGGAGCCAGGGCCGCGCGACCTGAGTACCCGGGCCATGGGGGCCGGGGCGGGCAACATGGGGGCGCGGCGCGGTTTCGGTCGGGTGCCCGGGCGGAAAATGCGGGCGGGGCCCCGATGTGCGGGGGTCGGGGCGGCAGCAGGATCGGGGCGTGCGTACGGCCAAGTCCGCCGCCCGTCCCCGTTCCCGGAGGCCCGCCGATGACCCGACCTCCCACCCGTACCGGTTCCGCAGGTGCGGTGTACTTCTCCCTGCTCGGCCCGCTCACGGCCCGGCTGGACGGCCGTGAGCTGCCGCTCGGCCCGCGAAAGCAGCGCCTGGTCCTCGCCACCCTGCTGGCCCGCCCCAACACCCCCGTACCGGTGGATGTGTTGACCGACGCGGTGTGGCCGGACGATCCGCCCCGCACCGCCCGCAAGAACCTCCAGGTCTATGTCAGCGCCGCCCGCGCCCTCCTGGGTCCCGCCGGGGACGACGGCCGGGACCGGGTGGCGCACGGCTGTGGGGGCTATCTCCTGCGGATCGGGGAGGGCGAGCTGGACACCCTGCGCTTCGGGTCGCTGACCCGTGCGGGTCGGGCGGAGGCGGGAAGGGGCGATCTGCGGGCCGCCGCCCGGCTGTTGCGCGAGGCGCTGGACCTCTGGGAGGGGCCGCCGCTGAACGATCTGCGGGACTCCGCCGGGGTCGCCGAGGAGGCGGACCGGCTGGAGGCCCGCTGTCTGACGGTATACGAGGACTGGGCGGAGACCGAGATCGAGCTGGGCCGCGCGGCGGTCGCGGTGGACGGGCTGCGGGACCTGGTGGAGCGCCATCCGCTGCGGGAGCGGCTCCGGGCCGCCTGGATGAACTCGCTGCACCAGTCGGGCCGGCAGGCCGAGGCGCTGGCGGTGTACGACGACTACCGGCAGCTGATGGCACGGGAGTTGGGCCTGGAGCCGAGCCCGGCGATGACGGCGTTGTACCGCTCGATGCTCGGCCGGGGGCGCGAGGCCCGGCGGCCCGCCGCCGCCCGGGAGGCGGTGAGCGCGGTGGCGCTGCCCGCCTGTACCGGGGCCTTCACCGGCCGTCGCGACGAACTGCGGGGCCTGCTCGATGTGCTGGGCGGCGGCGAGGATCGCGTGGTGGTCGTCTCGGGCCCGGCCGGGGCGGGGAAGTCGGCGCTGGCGGTCCGGGCGGCGCATCTGCTCGCCGACCGGTTCCCCGACGGCCGCGTCCAGGTCCGGGTGCGCCGGGGGGACGGTACGGCGCGCGGCCGGGCGGAGGTCCTGGCGGAGCTGGGGCGGCTGTGCGGGGTGATGGGCGCGGGCGTCGCCGCTCCGGAGGGTGGGCGGGGGGACGTGAGCGCGGCGACGGAAGCCCTCGCGGACGCCTGGCAGGAGTGGCTGGCCCGGCATCGGGCGCTGGTGGTCCTGGACGATGTGCCGGACGAGGCGTCCGTACGGGGTCTGCTGCCCCGGTCCGGGCAGTGTTCCGTACTGGTCACCGCCCGGGGGCAGTTGGCCGGGCTCGCCCCGGTGCACCGGATCGCGCTGCCCGCGCTGGCGGACGGCGAGGCCCTGGAGCTGCTGGGGAAGCTGATCGGGGCCGGGCGGCTGCGGACGGACCCGGGGGCGGCGTTGCGGATCGTCCGGGCCTGCGGGGCGCTGCCGCTCGCGGTGGAGGTGAGCGGGATGCGGCTCGCGGTGCTGCGGCATCTGCCGCTGGCGGAGTACGCGGCCCGGCTGGAGGACCCGTCGGCCGCCCTGGACGAACTGGTCGCCGGTGACATCTCCGTACGGCACCGGATCGCGTCCGGCTGGCAGGACCTGGCGGACGGCGACCGGTGGGTGCTGGGGCGGCTGGCGGGGCTCGCCGAGGACGGGGGCTTCACCCTGGACCGGGCCACGGCGGCGCTGGGCTGCGGGGAGCGGGCGGCGATCCGGGCTGTCGAGTCGCTGATCGACGCCGGTGCGGTGACCTCGCCGGCCGGGGAGGTCACCGCGCACGCCGCGCTGTACGAGGTGCCGCGGCTGCTCGGCCTGTACGCCCGCGAGCGGGTCGCGCCCGCGCGGACCGGAGTTCCGGAGGCTCCGGCGCACACCGGCGTACCGGTCGCGCCCGCGCAATCCGACGTGCCGGTCGCGTCTGCGGGCACCTCCCGCGTACCGGTCACACCTGCGGGCACCTCCCGCGTACCGGTCACGCCTGCGGGCACCTCCGGCGTTCCAGTCGCGTCTGCGGGCACCTCCGGCGTTCCGGTCACGCCTGCGTGCGCCTCCGGCCTACCGGTCACGCCTGCGGGCGCCTCCCGCGTACCGGTCGCGCCCGACCGTCCCGGCGCACCGACCGGCACCGGCGTGGCGGCCGCTCCCGCCCACACCGGCGCCGCAGCCGTCACGGCCGTAGCCGCCGGGCCGGTCAGCCCAGGGTGAGCAGCTTCAGCAGATCGTGCGGCCGGTGGCCGTCGTCCTCGGGGGCGGCGGCCGCCCCCGCGTCCGCCCCGGCCAGGAAGTGCAGGGCGAGCAGCAGCCCGGCCGCCCCCGTGGCCAGGTCGGCCGAGCAGCGCCGCAGTCTGGCCCCGGGCACCAGCAGCCGGTCCCCGTCGGCGACCAGGTGCCAGGACAGGTTGCGTAGGGAGGCGAGGACCTCGGGCCCGGCCCGGCCGCCGTCCTCCAACTGCCGGGCGGTGGCGACGAGTCCGGCGCGCCCGGTGAACAGACCCGGCTCGCGCACGAACTCGTTGCCGCAGCCCTTGCGCACCCCGGGGAGCAGACCGGCGAGCGCGGGCGCTTCCTCCCGGGCCAGATAGGCGCGGGCGACCAGGGCGAAGCCGCCGCTGCCCTGGTCGAGGTAGAGCAGATGGCGGCGGCCGTCCTTGACCTGGACCGTGCCGTCGTCCATCGCCACGCAGTGGCCGGAGTCCCGGTACAGGGCGGTGCGGGCGGCGCGCAGCAGCCACTCCTCGCCGGTGAGCGCGTGCAGTTCGAGGTGGAGCAGGGCGACGCCGCTGAGCCCGCGCAGCAGTCCGGCGGAGGGCGGGGCGGCCAGTCCGCCGCCCGGCACCGGCTCACCCCGCACCAGGCAGTCGAGGTCCCAGGCGGTGCGCAGGGCGGTGTCCACCAGCTCCGGGTCCGGGACGTCGGACGGGCCCGCCGTCGCCAGTCGCAGGGCGGCCAGGGCCGTGCCCGCGCGGCCGGTCAGCAGGTCGGCCGAGGGGGACGGGTGGGCGGCGGAGACGGCCCGCGCGAACAGCTCGCGCCCCTCGTCCCGGCGGCCGAGCAGGGCCAGTGTCACGGCCGTGCCCGGCAGCCCGTCGAACAGCCCGCCGGGCGATGCGGGATCGCGGCGGCGGGCGGCGTCGGCCAGCCAGTCGGTCCAGGCGTCCGGCACGGGGGCCCCGACGCGGTGGAGGGCGTACAGGACGCCGGCGGCCCCGTGCGCCAGATCCGTACCGCCGGTGGCGAAGGACCGGGGGTCGCCGGGGAAGAGCCGGTCGCGGCGCTCGAGCGTCGCGCCCGCGTGGACGCCCGCGATCAGCCGGGTACGGAGCTCGGCCCAGTCGGGCACGGGCCCGCCGACGAGGGCGGCGATCTCGCTCTCCCGGTCGGCGGCGCGCTCCGCCGCCCGCAGCAGGGCCGGCCGGGGCGGACCGGCGTCGGGCGCGAGGCCGTACCGCTCCCGGGCCCAGGACTCCAGCGAGAGCGCCTTCGCCCGGTCGTGGGCGGCCATCTCCGTCAGCGGCATCAGCATGGTGAGCCAGGTCGCCCACAGGGCGTAGGCGTCGGCCTCCGCTCCGGGGGTGCCGGGCGGGGCCTGAAGCCCGGGTGCACCGGCCAACGGGGTCTTCTCGTCGTCGAGTTCGGTGGCGTACTCGAAGTCGACGAGGGCGAGGCGTCCGTCGGGCCGCAGGATGATGTTGGAGGGGTGCAGATCGCCGAAGCGCAGCCCCCGGCCGTGGATCTCCCGCAGCGCGTCCGCGAGTTGGCCGGTCACCCGGTCCACCCACGCGGTGTACGGGGCGAGTTCGGCCGCCGTGCGGGCTCCGCGCACCAGGGCGAAGCGGGCGACGATCTCGTCGAGCAGGGTGGGCCCCTCCACGTACTCCGTCATCAGGAACCGGTGCTCCCACACGGTCCGTACGCCGTACACCTCCGGTACGCAGTCGAGCCCGGCGAGCGCCGTCAGGGCCCGGTGCTCGCGGTCCAGCCGGGTCACGGCGTCGTCGCCCACCGCGTCGAGTCCGCAGTGCGGGCGGGCCTCGCGCAGCACCACCCGGTGGCCGGTCTCCCGGTGCCGGGCGAGATAGATGCCGCCCGCGTTGGAGAACTGGAGGGCCTCGGTGACGGTGTACGGGAAGGAGTCGTCGCGGGCGGCCGCGCGGGCGGCGAGATGCGGCCGCAGCAGGGCGGGCACCCGCACCCACGCGGGCGTCCGGAACACCACCCCGCGTTCGTCGGGCACGAGTTCACCGGAGGGGTGGCGCAGGGCGGGCACCCGCTCGCCCTTGGCGTCGCGGCACCAGCGGTCGACGAAGGCTCCGTACCGTACGTAGACGGGGGCATCGCCGATGCGCAGGTCGCTCAGGATGTACGGGCCCCGGCGGCCGGACAGCGCCCCGGCCAGCTCGTCGAGCACCCGGGCCAGGACCGTCCCGTCCGGCGGGTAGAGGGTGAGGAACTTCCCCGCGCTGCCCCGGGACATGTACTTCCCCGACATCAGCAGGAGCGCCTGCTCGCTGCGGAGGAACTTGAACGGCACCCCGTGCCGGAGACAGATCCCGGCAGTGTCGCGGAGGGTCCGGGCCGCCTCCTCCGGGACGGTGGACACATGGATCTTCCAGCCCTGTTCGGCCGGTTCGCCGTCGTCGGGCAGCAGGGAGGTCCACAGGCCGCCCGCCACGCGCCGCCACCCGGGGGGCGGCTCGGCCGCGTCGAGCGGGTAGCGGGTCTCCTGGTCGGGGAGCCGGGCCGGGGTGTCGTAGTACCTGCGGTCGGCGAGGCAGTACAGCTGGGTCTCCTGGATGCCGGGCACGGCGTTCCTCCTCAGGGTGTGCCGGGACGGCCGGCGGTGTCGTGGGCGGAGGCGGGGGCGGGGGCGGGCTCGGCTGCTTCCGCCGGGCGGCCGGTCGGCGGGAGGGCCCCGGCCCGTACGGAGGGGGCCAGCGTCACCACCGCCGCCGAGACGGCCAGCACGCACCCGATCAGCCCGAAGGCGGTACTGGCGCCGAGGGCGGTCAGCAGGGCGCCGCCCGCGAGCGGGCCGAACGGCTGGACGACCGAGGACAGGAAGCTCGCCGCGCTCTGCACCCGGCCGACCCGGTCCTCGGGCGTGACGATCAGCAGGGTCGAGAGGAAGCCGATGCTGGCGACCGTCGACAGGCCCATGCAGAGCGCGCACAGTAGGCCGGCCAGCAGCGGGCTGGTGACCCAGGCCAGTGCGGCGGCCGTCGCGACGCAGCTCCAGCAGGTGATGACGATGAGCGCCCGGACATGGCGGTCGGGTGCGAGCCGGGGCGCGAGGAGCGCGCCGGCGAGTGCGCCCGCCGAGACGCAGGTGATGACGAAGCCGCCGCCGAGCCCGGAGCGTCCGCCCTCGGAGAAGACGGCGAGCGCCGTGAAGGTGAGAGCGCCGAACGCGAAGTTCATACCGAGGCCGAAGACCAGCAGGATCGTGCGCAGATACGGAAGTTGCCAGAGGAAGGTGAGCCCGGCGGTGAGTTCCCGGCGGCTGAACACCGAACCGGCCTTGGCCGTGGCCTTCGAACGGGTCCGCACGAGGGCCACGCAGACCGTCGAGAGGAACAGTCCGAGGAACTGGGCGGTGAAGGGCAGGGCTTCGTGCACGCCGAACAGCGCGCCGCCGACGAGCGGGCCGACCAGCCGGACCGTGGAGGTACGCGCCTGGAGCCGGGCGGTCGCCGTGCCCATCTGGTCCGGCGGCACGACGGCGCGCAGCAGGCCGAAGGCGGCGGGGGCGTAGACGCTGTTGAGGACGGCGCCGGCGGTGGCGACCAGCAGGACGAGCACCATGGGGGCGCTGCCGTTCCACACGGCGACGGTCAGGGCGGTGACCGCGAGCAGGCTCCCGACGTCGCACAGCCGCATCAGGCGGCGGCGTTCGACCCGGTCGGCCATGACCCCGCCCGGCAGCATCGTGATCAGCACGGCGCAGACGGACACCGTCCCCACGGCGCCGGCCTGCACGGCGGAACCTGTCTCCCTGAGGATCAGCAGGGGCAGCGCGAGGGCGCCCATCTGGCTGCCCAGAACGGCGAAGAGGCCGCTCATCCAGAGCAGCCGGAAATCCCGGTTGGAGCGGAGCGACGTGGCCATCGGGGGGCTCCCGGAGATCGTCGGGCAAGGGGTGGGTGGTGGGTGGGTGGTGGGTGTACGCAGCGTGGCGGGGCGGCTCCCGTGTTCGCGGAGCCGCCCCCCGTACCGTCTGTCCGCCGGCACCGCGGTCGGTGTGCTGCGGTCAGCGTGTCGCGGTCAGTGCTGTGATCAGTGCTGCGGTCAGCGCCGTGGTCAGCGCTGCGATTCGACGACGCTCAGCACGCTGATGCAGTTGCCGTCGGTCGTCTCGCCGCCCTGGACGGACGTGTCCTGAAGGTCCAGCACGGAGTGCGCCTCGACCTCGGGGGTCTCGTCGGTCTCGCCGGCGGCGGGCTTGGTGTTCTCGGACATGGTGGTCTCCATCCACTCGTCACTGCGGGAAGGTCGGGTGCCCGGGGAAACGGCCCCGGGCCGGGTGCGTGGGCTCAGTTCTCGACGACGCTCAGCACGCTGATGCAGTTACCGGGGGGCGCGATGATGTCGCGGTCGGCGTTGACGGACGTCTCCTGGAGGTCCAGCACGGAGTGCGCCTCGACCTCGGGGGTCTCGTCGGTCTCGCCGGCGGCGGGCTTCGTGTTCTCGGACATGGTGGTCTCCATCCACTCGTCACTGCGGAACCCGGGACTCCGGGGGCGTTCCCTCCGGTGTCCGGTGCGGCGGGCCGGTGCCTGCCGTTGCCGAGAAAGTTAGGAAGCCGGGCCTGGCGATCGCTTCGCCGCCGGTATGGCACCGGTATCGGGCCAGCTCGCGGCCGTGGGAGCACGGCCCGCCGGACCGGCCGGGAGGCCGGGCACCCGTCCCGGCCTGGGCCCATACCGCTACCGAAGCGCCCTCGGGCCGTCCTCGAACCGGCGGAGCGCAGCCTGGGTTCGCGCACGACGCGCCCCGGCCCCGAAGGAGGCGGCCCACATGGAACTCGCCGAACTCATCGCACGACGGCCCTTCCCGGCCGCCGGTCTGCTCCTCGGCCTCACCCGGCGCTGCCCGCTGCGCTGCGCGCACTGCTCGACCGGGTCGGACCCGTTCGCCCGGGAGGAGCCGGACGGCGGCCAACTGGAGCGGTTCGTCGGCTCGTTCACCGAGGCGAACCGGCCCGACGTCGTCATGCTCACCGGCGGGGAACCGCTGCTGCTGCCCGCGCTCGCCGAGCGGCTGAGCACCCTGGCGCGCCGCGCCGGGTCCCGTACCGCGCTGCTCAGCGGCATGTTCTTCGCCCGGTCCGAGGGCCGGCGGATCGGGCGGGGCGGGAAGGCGATTCCGTCCGCGATCCTGCGCGCGATCCGCTCCGTCGACCATTTCTCCGCCTCCCTCGACGTCCACCACGAACGCGAGGTCCCGCGCGCCGACGTGTTCCGCGCCCTGCACCTCGTCCGGGAGGAGGGCGTGGCCGTGAGCCTCCACCTCACCGGGACGGGCGGCTCCGACCCGTATCTCGCCGACATCACCCGGGCGGTGGAGCAGGAGTTCGGCGGCCGGGTCCCGTGCCTGGTCAACGAGGTGCGGCCGTTCGGCCGGGCCGCCGCGTGGGCCAGGCCCGCCCGCACCGGCCCGGACCCCGCCGCCGCTTCGCCGTGCTCGATGGCCGCCTGGCCGGTGGTCGCCTTCGACGGCCGGGTGCTGGCCTGCTGCAACCAGGACACCGTCGACCGGCGGCCCGTCCCGGCCCATCTGGACCTCGGCCACATCGCCGACGGCGACTGGGGGACGGTGCGCGGCCGGGCGCTGGAGTCCCCGGTGCTGCGCATGCTCCGCACGGTCGGGCCCACGCATCTGGCCGCCCGGTACGGCTCCGGCCCCCGGGCGGGCTCCTACTGCGACGGCTGCCGTGCACTGGGCGGCGACGAGGCGGTGGCGGCCGGGGCCCGTGCGGTGGCGGGCGGGGCCGCCGGAGCGCTGCTGGACCTGACGGCCGCGGTGCGCGGCTCCCGGGAGGGGGCGCAGGGCGTCGTGCGGCGGCACGGCTGCGCGGCGTACGCGCCGTTGGTCGTCGCGGGCGGGCCGCCCCTGCCGGGGGCCGGCGCGGGGGACGTCCGATGAGCACGCGGGTGGCCGACGACACGCGGACCGGGTGCGCGGGGTCCTCCGCGCGCCTGCGGGTGAAACTCCTGCTGCTGGAGCCGGAGTTCCGTGCCGCGACGCACCATATGTGGCGTGCGGAGGGGCTGTTGCCGCGCTACCGGACGTATCTGTGCACCATGCACGCCGTCATCCGCGCCTCCGTCCCGCTGATGGAGCTGGCCCTCGACCGCACCCGGGGCCGGGCCGCCTCCGGCGACCCGCTGGCCGCGCCGCTCGCCGCGTATCTGGAGGAGCACATCCGGGAGGAGGAGGGCCACGACGCCTGGCTGCTGGAGGACCTGCGGGCGGCGGGCGGCACTCCCGAGGACGCGCTCGGCCCGCTGCCCTCTCCCCTGGTCGCCTCGCTCGTCGGGGCCCAGTACTACTGGATCGAGCACCACCACCCGGTCGCCCTGCTCGGCTACATCGCCGTACTGGAGGGCTACGCGCCCGCCCCCGGCCTCACCGGCCGCATCGCCCGGCTGACCGGGCTGCCCGCCGCCGCGCTCCGGACCGTACGGGAGCACTCGGTGCTCGACACGGAGCACCTGGACGAGCTGTACGCGCTGCTGGACCGGCTGCCGCTCGGCCGGGACCGGGAAGCGGCCGTGGCGGTCAGCGCGCTGCACTCCCTCGACGCGCTCACCCGGCTGTTCGTCCGGCTCGGGCGCTCCGCTGCGGCGCCGTCGCCGCGGGGAGCCGGACCTGTCCCACCGATGGGAGTCACACCATGACCGGACCACCCGAGAACAGCGAACGGGCCGCGCTGCCCGACGTGTTGTACGAGGCGGGCTTCCCCGTCGACCTGCTCACCGAGGAACAGCGCGAGGTGCTGAGCGGGCTGACGCCGGCGGAGCTGGCGCTGCTGCTCGACGTGAAGAGCAGGCTGGACGCCGTCGGCCCGGAGGTGCAGGCGCACGGCGAGATCGCCGGGGGCGCGCTGTTCTGACCCGGCGGCCGACAGCCGGAGGCCGTCGGCCGACGGCGGTACCGGTTCGGGGTTCGGACCCGGCGATCACCGCCGGGCCCGGGCCCCGGCCCGCCTCGCGACGCCCCTGCTCCGTACGCCCGCCTGTATGCCCGTCCGTCCGCCCGTCCGTATGCCAGCACGGCCCCCGGGAGAGAAGGACCCGCCATGAACTGCCTCTCGTGCCAGCAGGATCTGCCGCCGACGGCCCGGTTCTGCTCGTCCTGCGGGACACCGTGCGCGACCGACGCCGCCGCCGGGTCCGCCGCCGGACCGGCCTCCGCCGCCGCGCCCGGTGACGAACGCAAGCCGGTGACCGTGCTGTTCTGCGATCTCGTCGGGTCCACCGCGCTGTCCGGGGTGCTCGACCCGGAGACGCTGCGCACGGTGACCCTGCGGTACTTCGAGGCGATGAGCGCGGAGATCGTGGCGCGGGGCGGCACCCCGGAGAAGTTCATCGGGGACGCGGTGATGGCGGTGTTCGGCGTACCGGTGGTCCGTGACGACGACGCCCGCCGGGCACTGGCGGCGGCGCTCGGGATGCGCCGGGCGCTGGCCCGGCTGAACGAGGAGCTGGACGCCACCCTCGGCATCGAGCTGGCCACCCGGATCGGCGTCAACACCGGTCAGGTGGTGGCGGGTTCGGATGCGACCGCCCGGCAGGCCCTGGTCTCCGGGGAGACCGTCAACATCGCCGCCCGGCTGGAGCAGAACGCGGGCCGGGGCGAGATCCTGATCGGCCCGGGGACCCTGCTCGCCGCCGGTCCGACGGTGCGCGCCGAGCCCACCGGGCCGCTGCGGCTGAAGGGCAAGCGGGACAGTGTGGCGGCCTACCGGCTGCTCGCGCTGGGCGCGGACGACCCCGAGCTGCTGCGCCGCTTCGACGTCCCCTTCGTCGGCCGCGACGCCGAGCGGCAGGCGCTGGACGCCGCCCTGGAACGGGCCGTGCACGGCGGCGGTGCCGGGCTGCTGCGGGTCACCGGGGAGGCGGGCATCGGCAAGACCCGGCTGGTACGGGAGTGGCTGGCGGGCCCGTCCGCGTCCGGCGCGCTCGCCTACGGCGCGGGGCGGTGCCGCAGTTACGGGGACCACGGCACCCTCGCCCCGCTGGCCGACGCCGTGCGTTCCCTGGTGGCGGCCGGGCCCATGTCCGTACCCACGCCCGGCCCGGCGGACGGGGCCGGCGGGCTGGCGGTCGACGACGCGATGGCTCTGCTGTCCGGGGGCCTGCTGCGCGACGGTACGCCGAACGCGCCCTTCGAGGACATGTGCGCGGCCCTGGCGGCGGTCCTGGAGCGGGCGGCCCGGGCCCGCCCGGCCGTCCTGGTGCTGGACGACTGGCACGCGGCGGCCCCGCTGCTGGTCCGAACGGTGCACCGGCTGACGGACGGCTCGGGGTGCGCGGGGGTGCTGGTGCTCTGCGCCGGGCGGCCGGACGGACCGGACGGACTGGACAAGGACGGCGAGGCTCCCGCCGGGGCCGCGCATCTCCAGCTCACCGGCCTGCCGCACGAGGAGGCGACACGGCTCGCCGCCGGTCTCACCGTCGGTGCCGCCGTCGACCCTGGCGCCGGTCTCACCACCGGTCCCGCCGGGCCGGACGGCGGGACCGCCCCGGTGGACGACCGGCTCCTGGCGCGGGCCGGGGGCAATCCGCTCTATCTGGAACAGCTCCTGGTCGGCGACCGGGCGGACCCGGCGGGAGAGGCCGCCGACGGGGAGCTGCCGCCCACGCTCCAGGCCCTGCTGGGCGCGCGTATCGGCGCCCTGGCCCGGGCCGAGCGCGGGGTGGTGGACCTGGCCGCGGTGATCGGGCGGGAGTTCACCGCACCGGAACTGGTCCGGCTGGAGCTGTCCGTACAGGCCGGGGAACACCACGACGCCGGGCCGGACGCGGGAACGAGCGGCGGCGCGGCCGCCCCGGAGCACCGGCGGCATGTCGAGGAGGCATTGGCGGTGCTGGGCCGCCGCCGGCTGGTGGAGTCGGGGCCGCCGGGGAGCCGGGGTGAGGCGGCGTACCGGTTCAGCAGCGGACTGGTGCACGAGGTCGCGTACGCCTCGCTGTCCAAGCGGGCCAAGGCCGAACGCCACGCCTGGGCGGCCGAGTTGCCCAGTGTGCTGCGCAGCGGGGACGGTGCGGTCGGCGGCCATCTGGAGCGCGCCTACCGCTACCGCGCCGAGCTGGGGCTGCTGGACGACCGGGCCCGGCGGCTGCGTGACCGGGCCGCCGCCGCGCTGGGCCGGGCCGGGGCGCAGGCCGCCGCCCGGTCCGACCTGCACTGGGCGCACGGCCTGCTGGAACGGGCGGTGGACCTGCGCCCCGGGGACCCGGCGGCGACGCGGCGGCTCGGCGAGGTCCGGGTGGCGCTCGGCCGCACCGAGGAGGGGGCCGAACTGCTGTGCCGCGTACGGGACATGGGGTCCGATCCGGTGGAGGCGGCCCATGCCCGCCTCGCGCTCGCGGTGCTGGATCCGGGCGGCCCGGGCCCCGGCCCCGCCGCCGTGGCCCGTACCGTGTTGCCGGTGTTCGAGGCGGCCGGGGACTCGACCGGCCGGGCGCGGGCCCATCTGCGGCTCGCCCAGCAGTTCCAGCGGTCCGGGCGGCACGAGGAGGCGGAGCGGGACCAGGCGCGGGCCCTGGAGCACGCCGTGCTGGCCGGTGCGGAGCCGGAGCGGGCCGGGGCGCTCGGCGCGATCGGGATCTCCCTGTGGCGGGGGCCGGTTCCGGTGCCCGCCGCGGTGATCCGCTGCCGGACGCTGCTGGCGGCGCACGGCGCGGGCCGGCCCACGGTCCGGGTCACCCTCAACTGCCCGCTGGCGGTGCTGTACGCGCTCCAGGGCCGGCCCGATGAGGCGTACGGCTGCCT
Source organism: Streptomyces sp. NPDC091289 (assembly GCF_044757365.1). NCBI lineage: Bacteria > Bacillati > Actinomycetota > Actinomycetes > Kitasatosporales > Streptomycetaceae > Streptomyces > Streptomyces sp. NPDC091289. Next base: position 27,767 of record NZ_JBIVUT010000037.1, on the reverse strand, counting down.
GGCCGAGGCGGAGCGGCTGGCCGGGAAGCTGGGGTTCGCCGAGGCGGAGGTGTTCCTTCCGGTGTTCCGGGCGACGGTGGCGGCGCTGCTCGGCCGGAGCGCCGCCGCACTGGAGCTGCTCGGCCGGGCGGACGCGGCGGCCCGGCGCACGGGGGCGGCCGGGATGCGGACGGCGGTGGCGCTGGACGCGGCCCGGCTGGAGCTGGACGAAGGCCGTGCGGACCGGGCGGCCGCCCGGCTGGCGGGCGTCGGCGACACCTCGGGGCTGAGCCGCGCGGACGCGGTGGATCTGGCGGGGCTCCGGGCCCGGCTGGCGGCGCGGGTCGCCCCCGAGGAGGCGGCCGGGCACGCGGACCGGGCGGTGCGGGCCTCGTTGCTCACCGATTCGCCGCTGGTCCAGGCGACGGCCGAGCTGGACCGGGCGCACACGCTCGCCGCCCTGGGCCGGTGGCCGGAGGCGGGGGCCTCGGCCCGGTCGGCCGGGGCGCACTTCACCGGCAAGGGGCATCTGCCGGGGGTGCGCCGGGTCTCCGGGTTCCTCGCGCACCCGCCCCGGTCCATGGCCACGACGAGGGAGAGGAGCTGACCGATGACGACGACGGATTCGGGACGGACACGGACGGGGCCGGGAGGGACCGACACGGCCCCCGGAGGCAGGCGTACCGGGCCGGGGCAGGGGCTGACCTGGAGCCTGCGCGGACGCGGCCCGGGGGACGTACCGGTGCTGGCGGACGCCGGACCACCGCTCGGCCGCCCCGCCGGGCCCGCCACGGGCCGCGGCGTACGCGTGTGCGTGGTGGATTCGGGGGTGGAACGGGACCATCCGCTGGTCGGCCCGCTCGCCGGTTCCTGGGTGGTCGTCAAGGACGGGGAGAGCGGGGGGATCACGGTCGAGCCGACGACCACCGGCGACACCTGCGGGCACGGCACCGCGTGCGCGGGCATCATCCGCCGGACCGCACCGGAGTGCGAGATCCACAGTGTGCGGGTGCTCGGCGAGCGGTTCTCCGGCACCGGCGAGGTCCTGATGGCCGGGCTGCGCTGGGCGGTGGAGCAGCGCTTCGACGTGGTCAACCTCAGCCTGTCGACGACCCGCACCCGGTTCGCGCAGGAGCTGCACAGCCTGGCCGACAGCGCCTACTTCGCCCGTACGGTGATCGTCGCCTCGGCCCACAACACCCCGGTGGAGAGCTTCCCCTGGCGGTTCGCGTCGGTGATCTCGGTGGGCAGCCACCAGGAGGACGACCCCGAACTGCACCTGTACAACCCGGACCCGCCGGTGGAGTTCTTCGGACCGGGCCAGAACGTGACCGTGCCGTGGCTGGGCGGCCGGACGATCCGCACCACGGGCAACAGTTTCGCCACGCCGTACGTCGCCGGGCTCTGCGCCCGCGTCCTGTCCGCGCATCCGCGGATGACGGCCTTCCAGCTCAAGAACGCCCTTTATCTGTCCGCGGCCAACGTGCGTCACGCGCCGCGTCCTTCCTCCACTCCGGCAGGAGATACCCGTGATGACTCCGAGAACTGATTCCGCCCCTTCCTTCTCCGCCACCACCACGGTCGCCGACGCGCCGCGCAGCGAGCTGCTCCAGTCGGTCGTCGACGTGGCCCGCGCCATCTTCGGGGCCGAGGCCAGCTCGGTCTTCCTGCTCGACGAGGAGGCGGACGAGCTGGTGTTCCAGGCCGTGTCCGGGCAGGGCGAGGAGTTCCTCGTGGGCCGCCGGTTCCCGGCCGGGCGCGGGATCGCCGGGTGGGTGGCGACCTCCGGCGAGCCGATGGTGGTGGACGATCTGAGCGCCGATCCGTCCTTCGACCGTTCGCTGGCCGAGTCGACCGCATATGTGCCGAACTCCCTGATGGCGGCCCCGCTCATCAGCGATGCCCGGATCCTCGGCGTACTGGAGGTGCTGGATCCCTCCCCGCAGGCCCGGTCGGGCGTCCGGGAGCTGGACCTGCTCGCGATGTTCGCCCGGCAGGCCGCCGCCGCGCTGCGGGTGCTCACCCCGGAGCGGGTGCGGGAGGCCGAGCACGGCGCGGTGTCCGGCGGGGGCGCGCTGGAGGGTGCGCGGCGCGAGGACGCGCTGAAGCTGCTGGGTAGCCTGGAGCGGCTGCTGCGGGGCGTCGGCTGAGGAGGCGTCCGTACGGGAGTGGCCACCGGCCCGGCGGGCAGGAGCGGGGCATCGGCACAGGCCGTCGGTACCGGTCGTCGGTCAGGTCATCGGCACAGGTCGTCGGCACAAGGGAAGGACACGCACGATGAAGCTCGCATTCTCCACCCTCGGGGTTCCGGGGACGCCGGTCACCGAGGTCGTCCGGCTCGCCGCCGACCACGGCTACCAGGGGGTGGAGCTGCGCGTCCATCCGGAGGAGCCGGTGCACCTGGGGCTCTCGTCGCTGGAACGGGCCGATGTGGTCGAGGCGTTCAAGGCCGGCGGGGTGGAGATCCTGGCCCTCGCCGGTTATGTGAAGGCGGCCTCCGAGGAGGACGACGAGGCGGTCCTGGCGGAACTGTCCGAGCTGGTGAAGCTCGCCCGTGACCTGGGCGCGTCCTATGTCCGGGTGTTCCCCGGCGGTGGCGACCAGGAGCAGGCGGAGGCCGACGCGGCGGCCGCCCGGCGGCTCGGGTCCGCCGGCCCGGCAGCCGCCGACATGGGCGTGAGCATCCTGCTGGAGACCCATGACTCGCACCGCGCGGGCCTCGACGCGGCCCGGGTCGTCGCCACGGTCGGGCACCCCCGGATCGGCGCGATCTGGGATGTGCTGCACACCTGGCTCGCCGGGGAGGAGCCGGCCGCGAGCCATGCGGTGCTCGCCCCGCACCTGGGATACGTCCAGGTGAAGGACGTCGCGTCGGCGGAGGACCTCACTCCGCTGGCGCTGGGGGCCGGGGTGCTGCCGCTGGCGGAGTGCCTGGACGGGCTGGATCCGGACACCTGGGTGTGCTGGGAGTACGAGAAGCGCTGGCACCCGGGGGCGGCGGAGCTGCCGGGTCTGCTGGGCGCGGGCCGCGAGTACCTGCTGCGGCTCGGAGCGCCGAAGCAGTAGCCGAAGGCAGTGGGGATGGCGGTGGCGGCGGGGCCGTAGGCCGGGGGCCGATCGCGTGGGGGTGGTGCCGTGGGCGGCCCGGACCCTTGACCGGAAGTTACTTTCCCTATAAGCGTACTTCCTTGGAAGTTTCTTTCACCCCGGGAAGGAGCTCACGTGCCCCACCGCACCTCAAGACGCACCCTCCTCACCGCCACCGCCGCCGCCACGGCAGCGGCCGCCACCGGCGTCCTCGCCGCCCCCACCGCAGCCTCCGCGCACTCCGCCGACGCCTACACCGACCACCGGCTGCGGCGGATCATCGCCGGGATGAGCCTGGAGGAGAAGGTCGGCCAGCTCTTCGTGATGCGGGTCTACGGGCACTCCGCCACCGACCCCGACCAGGCCGACATCGACGCGAACCTCGCCGAGATCGGGGTGCGTACGGCCGCCGAGCTGATCGCCACGTACCACGTCGGCGGCATCATCTACTTCACCTGGGCGCACAACACCCGCGACCCGCACCAGATCGCCGACCTCTCCAACGGCCTCCAGCGCGCCGCGCTCGCCGGGCGCTCCCGGGTGCCGCTGCTCGTCTCCACCGACCAGGAGCACGGCATCGTCTGCCGGGTCGGCGAACCCGCCACGCTGCTGCCGGGCGCGATGGCCCTGGGCGCGGGCGGCTCGCGCTCCGACACCCGGCGGGCCGCCCGGATCGCGGGCGCCGAACTGGCCGCGCTCGGCATCAACCAGAACTACGCGCCGGACGCCGACGTCAACGTCAACCCGGCCAACCCGGTCATCGGCGTACGGTCCTTCGGCTCCGACCCCGACGCGGTGGCCGGCCTGGTCGCCGAGCAGGTGAAGGGGTATCAGGGCGCGGGCATCGCCGCGACCGCCAAGCACTTCCCCGGTCACGGCGACACGAACACCGACAGCCACACCGGGCTGCCCGTCATCAACCACACCCGCGCCCAGTGGGAGGAGCTGGACGCCCCGCCGTTCCGCTCCGCGATCCGGGCCCGGATCGACTCGATCATGACCGCGCACATCGTGGTCCCCGCACTCGACCCGTCCGAGGACCCGGCCACGCTCTCCCGGCCGATCCTCACCGGCATCCTCCGCGAGGAGCTGGGCTACGACGGGGTGGTGGTCACCGACTCGCTCGGCATGGAGGGGGTGCGCACGAAGTACGGCGACGACCGCGTGCCGGTCCTCGCGCTGCTGGCGGGCGTGGACCAGCTGCTGAACCCGCCGGACCTCTCCGTCGCCTGGAACGCGGTGCTGGAGGCGGTGCGCGGCGGCGAGATCAGCGAGGCGAGGATCGAGGAATCGATCCTGCGGATCCTGCGGCTGAAGAGCGGACTGGGCCTGTTCCGGGACCCGTTCGTCAGTCACCGGGGCGTCGAGCGCACGGTGGGCAGCCGCGCCCACCGGGCCGCCGCCGACCGGATCGCCGAGCGCACGACGACCCTGCTCGCCGACCCGGGCACGCTGCTGCCGCTCTCCCGCCGCACCCACCGCAAGCTGCTGGTGGTGGGCGCGGATCCGGCGTCGCCCTCCGGCACGACGGGCCCGCCGACCAGCACCCTGGCCAACGCCTTCGGTGAACTGGGCTTCACGGCACGGGCGTTGTCCACCGGTACGGCACCGGACCAGGCGAAGATCGCCGAGGCCGTCGCCGCCGCCGAGGGCAAGGACGCGGTGGTCGTGGCGACGTACAACGTCACGGCGAGCAGCTCGCAGCGCGCCCTCGTCACCGCCCTGGTGGCGACCGGCGTCCCGGTGGTCGCCGTCGCGATCCGCAACCCGTACGACGTCGCCCATCTCACCGGTACCGGGGTCGCGGCGAGCCTCGCCGCGTACTCCTGGACGGACGTCGAACTGCGCGCCGCCGCCCGGGTGATCGCGGGCCGCGCCGAACCGGAGGGCACCCTCCCGGTTCCGGTGCAGCGCGCGGACGACCCCACGCAGGTGCTGTATCCGGTGGGCCACGGACTGTCGTACTAGCCCTACGCCGACCGGACGGCCCGACCGTCCGGCCGCAGACGCAAAGCACCCCGAGCACCTGGCGTGGCCCCGCTCCGGCGGGCCGCGCCGGGTGTACGTCTTTACGGACGTATCGGGGGTTTCTTCATGGATGAGCACGCTTCCCCGGGGGACCGGAGCCGACGGCCCGCCCCACTGGCCACCCCGCCGGCCGCCCTGGTCGCGGTCCTGGCCGTGGCCGCGCTCCTGCTGCTGACGGGCTGCCGGATCCCGGACGGGACGGTCACCGACGACCGGGGGCCCGTCCCCGCCTCGCCCGGCCCGTCCCCGTACGGAGTGGTCTTCCTCGGGCCCGGCGACTGCAGTTCGCGGGGGCCGGAGATCCGGGAGGTGTTCTGCCGCAGCGAGAAGGCCGCGGCCACCGTCCTCGCCCGGCACCTCGGCACTCCGGCGTCGGGCCCGCCCTGCCCCGACACCACCGACTTCGTCCTGCATGTCTCCGAGACGGGCACCGGGGCGCGTTCCCGGCTCACCACCGGCTACGCCTGCATGCGGAATCTGGAGCCCCCGCATCCGGGCGACCCGGGGCAGGGCGGCGGCCCGCTGACCGTGGTCGGGGACTGCGTCACGGCGTCCCGCGCGGGCGAGGTCACGGAGACCGCCTGCGAGGACACGGGCGGACGCGCGCCGCGCTACCGGGTGGAGTCGGCGGTGCAGCGGCGGGCCCAGTGCCCCGGCACCACGGACCTGTTCGTCTCCCTGGGCGGGGACAGGCCGGTGGGCTGCGCCCGCCGGACACCGGGAAGGTGACCCGCGGGCACAGCCCACCTGCGTGAGACCGGGGCGGCGGCGTGACGGCGTGACGTCTACCGGCGCAGCATGGCCTCGTCGCGCTCGATCTCACCGTTGCGCTGGTCCAGCCTCGAGTTGAACTTCGCCAGCGGCTTCGCCTTCGACGGGTCCGCCTCGACGGCCGCCGGGGCGACGCCCGCCCAGCGCAGGATGTCGGCGGTGGCCTTCGCCTTCTGGGCCTCGGGGAGACCGGAGACCTTCGCACCGTGGTTGCCGCCGGGGACGGTGTAGACGGCACTGTCCTTCGCGCCGCGCCCGAGGCGGAACGGCTCCGCGCTCCACGGGTCGTTCTCGCCGTTGACGTACATCATCTGCCGGGCGTTGTTCCTGACCCAGCTGTCGATGTCCCGCATCGCGCCCCGGTCGAACTTCATCGGGATGGAGCGGGGCACGAAGTTGCGCGGGGGCTGGTAGCCGTAGCGGCTCAGGTTGCCGAGCCAGGGCTGCTTGATGTCCGGCGAACCGAGCTGGGTGCCCGCCTGGTAGTAGTACGGGGTGTACGTCTCCAGGCCCTGGTCGGCGTAGGCGGAGAAGCCGGAGATGGCGTCGACGGAGTTCCAGATGTCGTCGTCGGTGGCCTTCTTGGCGTCGGCCGGGAGGTCCACGCAGTCGGCGAGCAGGCTGTACTGCCAGAACGCGAACGTGTAGTCCATGACCGTGGCCTCGTAGGCGCGGTCGAGGGAGCCGACGGTGTTGAAGGTCCAGCCGTTGGCGGCGGCCTGCTCCTTGTACTTCTTCTGGAGCGGGGCCCGGCGGATCAGCGCCTCGCGCTGCACACCGGCCAGCTTGTCGCGGCACTCCTTGGTACCGACGTCGCGGAAGAACCGGTCGTACGCCGAGTCCTCCTTGTCGACGACGTCGTTGGGCGCGACGTAGGCGACGACGCCGTCCATGTCCTTCGGGTAGAAGCGCTCGAAGTACGTGGCGGTCATGCCGCCCTTGGACCCGCCGGTGGCCAGCCACTTCTTGTCGTAGATCTTCTTCAGCGCCGTGAACACCCGGTGCTGGTCGCTGGCGGCCTGCCAGATGTCCAGCTTGGACCAGTCGGCCGGGGCCGGACGGGACGGGGTGAAGTAGCGGTACTCCAGCGAGACCTGGTTGCCGTCGACGATCTGCGTCGGCTCGCTGCGGCTGGGGTTCGTGGAGACGTTGTAGCCGCTGGTGAAGAAGACCGTCGGGCGGCTCACGTCCTTGTGCAGCAGGGTCAGGCGCTGCTGGAACGTGCCCTTGGACGGGCGCCGGTGGTCGACCGGCTGGGTGTAGTTGAGGACGAAGTAGCGGTAGCCCTCGTACGGCTTCTCCTCGATCAGACTCATCCCCGGGATGGCCAGGATGCGGTCCTTGATGTCCTCGTTGCTCGCTTCGCCGCCCTTGGCAGCGCCGCTGCTCAGCTTCGCGGCCGGCTCCGCGGCGGTGGCCGCACCGGCCGAGGCCCCCGTGGCTCCGACCGTACCTATGAGCACGGCGAGCGAGAGAACCCCTGTGAGTGACTTGCGCATGCACTCTCCCCTTGATTCACAACAGTCGCCGTGAACTTATCGGGGCAACACACGCCACGCCAGACCCGGTTGTCCGTGTCAGTGGGCAATATCGGCAAACGGGCCCGGCGGAGGTGTCAGCAGAGGATCCATCCGGTGGAGACGGACTTCTTACCGATCGCACCGGTGGCCCGGACGCAGCGGTTGAGCGCGTTGACCGTGACCGGCCCGGCCATCTTCGTGTATGAGCCCTTGTCGGAGACCTTGCGTCCGCCGCGCGGCTGGAGCGTGACGCTCATCGTCCGCCGTTTGCCGGGCTTCTTCGCGACGGTCACCGCGCAGACGTGGGCGCGGCTCTTGTAGACGCGCAGCTCGCCCGTGGAGAACCCGACCGTCTTCGCCGGGCGGCCGGTGCAGGCGGAGGCGGCCTGCGCGGTGGCGGGGGCGGCGAGCAGGGGGACGAGTCCGGCCAGCAGGGGCAGGACGAGGAGACGGACCAGCAACGGCCGCCTCTTCGCGGCCGCCGGTCTCGCCGGTCCCGCAGCTATGTCGAACACGTTCGCCCCCACCTGACGTCTGTACGCACCTGTGCGTCCCTGGCTACGACGCAGCAGACCCCCGGGAGGTTGCACCGCCGGTTCAGACGCCCGCGGGCTCGTCCTCCCCTATGCCCTCGCCGATGAAGGTGCGCCACAGCCGGGCGTACCGCCCGTCCCGGGCGAGCAGCTCGCCGTGCGTGCCGTCCTCGACGACGCGCCCGTGGTCCATGACCACGACGCGGTCGGCGCGGGCGGCGGTGGTCAGCCGGTGGGCCACCACCAGCGTGGTGCGGCGGCCGGTGAGCCGGTCGGTGGCCTGGTTGACCAGGGCCTCGGTGGCGAGGTCCAGGGCGGCGGTGGCCTCGTCCAGGAGGAGGACGTCCGGGTCCACGAGCTCGGCGCGGGCCAGCGCGATGAGCTGGCGCTGCCCGGCGGAGAGGTTGCGGCCGCGCTCGGCGACCTCGTGGAGATAGCCGTCCTCCAGCGTGGCGATCATCTCGTGCGCGCCGACCGCCCGGGCGGCGGCCTCCACCTTGGCGTCGGTGGCGTCGGGCAGCCCGTAGGCGATGGCGTCGCGGACCGTGCCGGCGAAGAGGTACGCCTCCTGCGGGACGACGCCGAGGCGGTGCCGGTAGGCGGTCATGTCGAGGCGGCGCAGATCGGTGCCGTCGGCGGTGACCCGGCCGCTGGTGGGGTCGTAGTACCGGGCGACGAGCTTGACCAGGGTCGACTTCCCGGCCCCCGTCTCGCCGACGAACGCCACCGTCTGGCCGGCCGGGATGCGCAGGTCGACACCGGTGAGGGCCTCCTCGTCGGAGCCGTACGCGAAGGAGACGTCCTCGAACGCGATCTCGCCGCGCAGCGAGAGCACGTCGAGCGGCTCGTCCGGGTCGGCGGTCGAGGTGGGCTCGCGCAGCAGCTCCTGGATCCGGCCGAGGGAGACGGTGGCCTGCTGGTAGCCGTCGAAGACCTGGGAGAGCTGCTGGACGGGGGCGAAGAACAGCTCGATGTAGAGGAGGTAGGCGACCAGGGCTCCGGTGGTCAGCGTGCCGTTGTCGATCCGGCCCGCGCCGACGATCATGACCGCGGCGGCGGCGACGGAGGCCAGCAGCTGGACGAACGGGAAGTAGACGGAGATCAGCCACTGGCCGCGTACCCGGGCCTGGCGGTAGTGGTCGCTGCGCTCGGTGAAGCGGGCGGCCCCGTCCCGCTCGCGGCCGAAGGCCTGGACGATACGGAGGCCGGAGACGGACTCCTGGAGGTCGGCGTTGACGGCGCTGATGCGGGTCCGGGCCAGTTCGTACGCCTTGACGCTGCTGCGCCGGAAGAAGAAGGTGCCGATGATCAGCACGGGCAGGGTGGCGAAGACGACGAGGGCGAGCTGGATGTCCAGGACGAGCAGCGCGACCATGATGCCGAAGAAGGTGACCACGGAGACGAAGGCGGTGACGAGTCCGGTCTGGAGGAACGTGGAGAGCGCGTCCACGTCCGTCGTCATCCGGGTCATGATGCGGCCGGTCAGTTCGCGCTCGTAGTAGTCGAGGCCGAGGCGCTGGAGCTGGGCGAAGATCTTCAGGCGGAGCGAGTAGAGCACCCGCTCGCCGGTCCGGCCGGTCATCCGGATCTCGCCGGTCTGCGCCACCCACTGGACGAGCACGACGACGAGCGCGATCGCCGAGGCGGCCCACACCGCGCCGGTCGAGAGCTGGGTGACGCCCTCGTCGATGCCGTGCCGGATCAGGACCGGCAGCAGCAGGCCCATGCCCGCGTCGACGGCGACGAGCCCGAGGCTGATCAGCAGGACCGCGCCGAAGCCGCGCAGCAGCCGGCGCAGCCCGTAGGACTCCTCCGCCCGCACAGCGGCGGCCTCGTCGACCTGCGGGGTGTCCGTGGCGGGCGGCAGGGCCTCGACCTGGGCGAGCAGTTCGGGCGTCGCGGGCATACCGGCGACCGTGGTGTCCCGCTCCTCCTCCTCGCGGACCCACAGCGCGGGGGTGATGCCGCGCTCCGCGTCGAACTCGGCGTCCAGCTCCTCCTGGAGGGCGCGGTCGTCGCCCTCGGGGTCCGCCCCGGTGCGCGGCGGCCGGTGGCCGGGCGAGGTGCCGCCGAGCTCGTCGGGGTCGGTGAGCAGGCGGCGGTAGAGCGCGGAGGTGCGCTCCAGCTCCTCGTGGGTGCCGATCGCGGCGAGCTTCCCGCCGTCCAGGACGGCGATGCGGTCGGCGAGCTGGAGGGTGGAGCGGCGATGGGCGATGAGGAGGGTGGTACGCCCCGCCATCACCTGTTTGAGGGCCTCGTGGATCTCGTGCTCGACGCGGGCGTCGACGGCGGAGGTCGCGTCGTCGAGGAGGAGGAGCCGGGGGTCGGTGAGGATGGCGCGGGCGAGGGCGACGCGCTGGCGCTGGCCGCCGGAGAGGGTGAGCCCGTGCTCGCCGACGGTGGTGTCGTACCCCTTGGGCAGGTCGGCGATGAACCGGTCGGCCTGGGCGGCGCGGGCGGCCTGCTCGATCTGCTCCTGGGTGGCGTCGGGGAAGCCGTAGGCGATGTTGGCGCGGACGGTGTCGGAGAACAGGAAGCTGTCCTCGGGGACCAGCCCGATGGCGGAGCGCAGGGACGCCTGGGTGAGCTCGCGGACGTCGTGGCCGCCGATGAGGACGGCCCCGTGGGAGACGTCGTAGAAGCGGGGCAGCAGGAGCGAGACGGTGGACTTGCCGCTGCCGGACGCGCCGACGACGGCGACGGTCTCCCCCGGTTCGACGGTGAGCGAGAACCCGTCGAGAACGGGCCGCTCCTCGTCGTAGCCGAACCGTACGTCGTCGAACTCGATCCCGGCCGGGGCGTCGGCGGGCAGCTCCTTCGTACCGTCCTGCATGGAGGGCTCGGTGTCGATGAGCTCCAGGACGCGCTCCACACCGGCGCGGGCCTGCTGGCCGACGGTGAGGACCATGGCGAGCATCCGGACCGGGCCGACGAGCTGGGCGAGGTAGGTGGAGAAGGCGACGAACGTGCCGAGGGTGATCTCGCCCCGGGTGGCCAGCCAGCCGCCGAGGGCGAGCATGGCGACCTGGCCGAGGGCGGGCACGGCCTGGAGGGCGGGGGTGTAGCGGGAGTTCAGCCGGATGGTGCGCAGCCGCCCGGCGAACAGCCGGCGCCCGACCTCGCGGAGCTTGCCGGTCTCCTGGTCCTCCTGGCCGAAGCCCTTGACGACCCGGACCCCGGAGACGGCCCCGTCGACGACTCCGGCGACGGCGGCGGCCTGGCTCTGGGCGTACCAGGTGGCGGGGAAGAGGCGGGTACGGGAGCGGCGGGCGATGAACCAGAGGGCGGGGGCGACGGCGAGGGCGACGAGGGTCAGGGGCAGCGAGAGCCACGCCATGATCACCAGGGAGATGAGGAAGAGCAGCACGTTCCCGATGGTCATCGGGAGCATGAACAGCAGCCCCTGGATCAGCTGGAGGTCGCTGGTGGCCCGGCCGACGACCTGCCCGGTGGACAGCTCGTCCTGACGCTTCCCGTCGAGCCGGGTGATGGTCGCGTACATGTCCGTACGCAGGTCGTGCTGGACGTCCAGGGCGAGCCGGCCGCCGTAGTACCGGCGGATGTAGGTCGCTATGTAGACGAGGAGGGCCGCGCCGATGAGCAGCCCGGTCCAGACCCCGAGGGAGCGGGTGTGCTCGGTGACCACGTCGTCGATGATCACCTTGGTGATGAGCGGTACGAGGGCCATGACGGCCATACCGGCGAGCGACGAGCCGAGAGCGAGCACGACGTTGCGCCGGTACCGCCACGCGTACCCGGTCAGCCGCCGGCCCCACCCCTGTTGCTCTGCGCCCGTCACGCGTTGCCTCCCGTTTCGCCCCGTGTGCCCGTGTCCGGTCGCCCGGATCGCGGACCTGCTCTACCGGAAGGCACCAACATCAGGGGGAGCGGATTTCATCCCTCCGCAACAAATGGGGGTGGGTGGGGGGTGCGACAACCGATCCGGGCAGATCACCCGTGCGGGTGACTGCACAGGGAAGACGGACGTCATACACTGGAGCATCTATACGTTCCGATATATGGATACGCCCTATGTGATCGAGATCGAACCCGAGGTTCGGCTGTGGCTGATGAACCTGCCGTTCAACGACTTCCTCGTGGTCGAACACGTCGCCGACCTGTTGCGGGAGCACCCCACGACCCTCGGGGAGCCATATTCCCGGCACCTCGGCGACGGTGTCCGCGAGCTGCGGTTCAGCCTGGGCCGACGGGGGTTCGCGACCCGGATTCCCTATTGGCTCGCACCGGATCGCCGGATCGTTCTGCTTACCGTCTTCCGCAAGACCCGGCAGCGGGAGACGGCCGAGGTCGCCCGCGCCAAGCGCGCCAAGGTGCTCTGCGAGACCCAGCACCAACCGGCTCACGATGTGTACACGCGTACAGCCGACGAGGAGAAGGAGAAGCGGTAATGGTCAGCCACGCACGCTGGAAGTTCGCCCGCGACGAGAAGGTCGCCCAGGGGATCGCCGAGGACCCCGAGGTGGAGCGGCGGCGCGAGGAGATCTCCCTCGCGTTCGACCTCGGACAGGCCGTGTACGACCGGCGGGTCTCCCTCGGCATCTCACAGACCGAGCTGGCCCGGCGCGCCGGCATGACACAGCCTCAGGTCTCGAAGCTGGAGCTGGGCGGCACGGTCCCCACCGTGCCGCTGCTGGCACGGCTGGCCCGTGCCATGGAAGCGATGTTCCGGATGGAGCTGTTCGGAAGCAGCATCCGCGTGACGTTCACCGACCTCGACGGTGACGCACCGGAGGCGGCGGGTCGGGCCTCCCGGCCCGAGGAATCGGGAGCCGTCGACGACCAGGCCCCGCGGGCGGCACAGGGGTAGCCCGCACGCGATGCGTGCGGGCTACCCCTGCCCCCGTAACCACGCGCCCTACAGATGCGTCGGCTCGAACATCCGCAGCAGCGCCGGAAGCACGACGACGGACGGGCCCGGGGCAGCCAGTGCCTTGCTCAGATCCCCGGCGAGGGACTCCGGTGTCGTACGGACGGCGGGGACGCCGAAGGACTCGGCGAGCGCGACGAAGTCCGGGCGGGACAGCTCGGTGGCGGTGGACTCGCCGAAGGCGCCCGTCATGTACTCGCGCAGGATCCCGTAGCCGCCGTCGTCGACGATCAGCCAGGTCAGCGGCAGGTCGTACTGGCGGGCGGTCGCCAGCTCCGCGATGGAGTACATCGCGCCGCCGTCGCCGGAGACCGCGAGCACGGGCTTCGTCGGGTCGGCGGCGGCGGCCCCGATGGCCGCCGGGAAGCCGTAGCCGAGGCCGCCCGCGCCCTGGGCGGAGTGCATGGTGTTGGGCCGCCGCGCGTCGAACGCGGACCAGGCCCAGTACGCCAGGATCGTCATGTCCCAGAAGCTGGGCGCGTTGTCGGGCAGCGCCTCACGGACGGCGGCGAGGACCTGCTGCTCCAGGGTGAGTTCCTGGGCGTCGATCCGGACCCGTACCTTCTCCAGCACCGTACGCACACGCTCCGCGGCACCCGCGTCCTCGCGAGGCTCCACGGCCTCCAGGAGGTCGGCCAGCGCCTCGCGGGCGTCGGAGTGGATGCCGAGGGCGGGGTGGTTGGACTCCAGCTTCCCGGCGTCCGCCTCGATCTGGATCACCCGGCCGCGCGGGCGGAAGGTGTGGTAGTTCGAGGAGAGTTCGCCGAGCCCCGAGCCGACGACGAGCAGGACGTCCGCGTCCTCCAGGAAGTCGGTGGTGTGCCGGTCCTCCAGCCAGGAGCGCAGCGACAGCGGGTGCTCCCAGGGGAAGGCGCCCTTGCCGCCGAAGGTGGTGACGACGGGGGCGTCGATCTTCTCGGCCAGCGCGAGGAGCTTGCCGGAGGCGTCGGAGCGGACGACTCCGCCGCCCGCGATGATCACGGGCCGCTCGGCGTTCGACAGCAGATGGGCCGCGGCGATCGTCAGCTCGGGGCGCGGGTAGAGCTCGCGCGGGGTGGCGTCCATGGCGCTGACGACCGGCAGGGTCGTCTCGGCCAGCAGCACGTCCTGCGGGATCTCCACCCAGACCGGCCCGTGCGGGGCGGTCAGGGCGGACTCCCAGGCGGCGGCGATCGCGGACGGGATCTGCGAGGCGGAACGCACGGTGTGGACGGACTTCACGATGTCGCGGACGGAGGCCTGCTGGTCGCGCAGCTCGTGGAGATAGCCGTGCCGCCCGCCGCCGAGCCCGGCCGTGGGGATCTGGCTGGAGATGGCGAGGACGGGCGCGGAGGCGGCGGCCGCCTCCTGGAGCGCGGCGAGCGAGGTCAGCGCCCCGGGCCCGGTGGACAGGAGCAGCGGCGCGACCTCCCCCGTGATCCGGCCGTACGCGTCGGCGGCGAAGCCCGCGTTGTTCTCGACGCGGAGTCCGACGTACGAGAGGGAGGAGCGGCGCAGCGCGTCGAACATGCCGAGCGCGTGCTGGCCGGGCAGCCCGAAGACGGTGGTCGCGCCGAGCCCCTGGAGGGACTCGACGACGAGGTCACCGCCGTTGCGGCCGGCCGGCGGGTCCAGTACGGCAGCGGCCTGCGCGGCGGTGAGCTGCGGCCGGTCGTCGTGGTCGTGGCTCACTTGGCGTCCTCGGCTCCCGTGGTTTCCTTCTCCGCCGCGATCTGGCGGGACATGATCGTCGTCAGCTCGTACGCGGCGTGGGAGGCGGCCACGGAGGTGATCTCGGCGTGGTCGTACGCGGGGGCGACCTCGACCAGGTCGGCGGAGACCAGGTGGCAGGAGGAGAGCCCGCGCAGGATCTCCAGCAGCTCGCGGGAGGTGAGGCCGCCGGCCTCGGGGGTGCCGGTGCCGGGGGCGTGCGCGGGGTCCAGCACGTCGATGTCGATGGAGATGTAGAGCGGCCGGTCGCCGATGCGCTGACGGAGCTGGTCGGCGATCTCGTCGACGCCGCGCCGCATGACGTCGGCGGAGGTGACGATGCCGAAGCCCATCTTCTCGTCGTCGGTCAGGTCCTGCTTGCCGTAGAGCGGGCCGCGGGTGCCGACGTGGGAGAGGGCGGAGGTGTCGAGGATGCCCTCCTCGACGGCCCGGCGGAACGGGGTGCCGTGGGTGTACTCGGCGCCGAAGTAGGTGTCCCAGGTGTCCAGGTGCGCGTCGAAGTGGAGCAGGGCGACGGGCCCGTGCTTCTTGGCGACGGAGCGCAGGAGGGGCAGGGCGATGGTGTGGTCGCCGCCGAGGGTCATCAGGCGTGCGCCGGTGCCCAGCAGGTCGTCGGCCGCGCCCTCGATGGTCTCGACGGCCTCGTTGATGTTGAACGGGTTCGCCGCGATGTCCCCGGCGTCGGCGACCTGCGCGAGGGCGAACGGGGATGCGTCCTGGGCGGGGTTGTACGGGCGCAGCAGCCGGGAGGCCTCACGGATGGCGTTGCCGCCGAAGCGGGCGCCGGGCCGGTAGGAGACCCCGGTGTCGAAGGGCACGCCGACGACGGCGACGTCGGTGCGCCCGACCTCGTCGAGCCGGGGCAGCCGGGCGAACGTCGCGGGCCCGGCGTACCGCGGGACGCGGGAGGAGTCGATGGGTCCGCGCGGCGCATCGGTGCTGCTCATGGGGGGTGCCTTTCCTTCAGTACGGGATTCGTACAGGTTTCGTACGGTGTCAAGTGTGCGGGCAAATTCAGCCCGTCCGGCGATGGAGGACGTCTTTGAGGCCGGCCGGGACCAGCCCGAGGGTTCCGTCCTCAAACGCCGGACGGGCTGGGTGCGCCGGAGTCGCCGGCGGCAGCCAGGGCCTCCGGGGCGGGCTCAGCGCGGCCCGCCAACCGCTCACGCCACGCGGCCAGCACGGCCGCATCCGTGGGCGGCGTAGCCAGCGACACGACCACGTACACGGCCAGCGACGCCAGCAGCCCGTAATAGATCGGCTGGTTCGCGAGGATCCCGTAGTGCCACATCAGCCCGACCACCGCGACACCCCCGACGCACACCGCCGACAGCGCCCCCGCCGCCGTGCCGCGCCGCCACAGCAGCCCGCCGATGATCGGCACGAGCAGCCCGCCGACCAGCAGGTTGTACGCGACGGTCAGCGCCTCGACCACATCGTTCAGCGCGATGGCGATGAGGATGACGCCGACGCCCATGATCAGGATGAAGACCCGGTTGCCCTTGACCTCGTCCTGCGGTTCATCGCCGCCCCCGCCCCGGCCGACGACGCCCCGCAACCGCGACCAGATGTCGTTGTTGGCGACGGTCGCGCAGGCGATCAGCGCGCCGGAGGACGTCGACATCACGGCGGCCAGCGCGGCGGCGAGCACCAGCCCGCGCACCCCCATCGGCAGCTCGTCCTTGACGATCGTCGCGAAGGCGGCGTCCGCGCTCGCCAGGTTCGGGTACATCACCTTGGCGGCGGTACCGATGACCGCCCCGGCGATGGCGTAGACGAGACAGTACGTACCGGCGACCGTCCCGCCCCAACGAGCCGTGGTGTCGCTGCGCGCGGTGAAGACGCGCTGCCAGATGTCCTGTCCGATGAGCATGCCGAAGGTGTAGATCAGCACGTACGTGAAGATCGTCTCGCCGCCGATGCCGAGCGGGTCGAAGTACTCGGTCGGCAGCTGGGCCTTCATCTCGCTGAAGCCGCCCGCCTTGACGACGGCGATCGGCAGGAGGAGCAGCAGCACCCCGATGGTCTTGACGACGAACTGGACCATGTCGGTGAGCGTGATCGACCACATGCCGCCGAGCGTCGAGTACGCGACGACGATCGCACCGCCGAGGACGATCGCGACCGTGCGGTTCACGTCGAAGAGGACGTCGAAGATGGTGGCGTACGCGATGGTCGAGGTGACCGCGAGCATCAGCGTGTACGCCCACATCACGACGCCGGAGATGATCCCGGCCTTGCCGCCGTAGCGCAGGTCGAGCATCTCGGAGACGGTGTAGACCTTCAGCCGGGCGATCCGCGCCGAGAAGAAGACGGACAGCGCGAGCAGCCCGAGGCCGATGGTGAAGACCATCCACGCGCCGGAGAGGCCGTACTGGTAGCCGAGCCCGACACCGCCGATGGTGGACGCGCCGCCGAGGACGATCGCGGCCATGGTGCCGGAGTACATCCCCGGTCCGAGGCGGCGGCCCGCGACCAGGAATTCGCTCTTCGACTTGGCGCGGCGCATGCCCCACCAGCCCATGGCGAGCATGCCGGCCAGGTAGACGACGATCACGGCGTAGTCGACAGCCATGGGCTTCCCTCCGTCTCGCGCAAACAGATGTACGTGCGAGGAAGACGGTAGGTGGCCGAAAGCCGACGCTGAAGTGTACGTTTCCTCCATTCCCGCCACACCGAATGGATGAACCGTCCATGCCGACTCCTCCCGCAGGCACCCCACAGCCGACTCCGCCGCCACCCGGCCCGCCGACCCCGCCCATCCCCCTGGCGGAACTCCTGGCCAGGGAGGAGCTGGGCCTGCGCCGGATCGCGGGTCCGGCGGACGCCGACCTGCTCTGGGTGCACACCTCGGAGATGGCCGACCCGTATCCGTATCTGCTGGGCGGCGAGCTGCTGCTGAGCGCCGGGGTGCTGCTGACGGACCCGGACCACTACGTCGGCAGGCTGGTGGAGGCGGGGGCGGCGGCGCTGGGCTTCGGGGTACGGCCGGTGTACGAGAGCGTCCCCGACGCACTCATCGAGGCGTGCGACCGCTACGGCCTCCCGCTGCTGGAGGTGCCGCCCAAGACCCCGTTCACCACGATCGCGCGGGCGGTGTGGCGGCTGATGGCCGAGGCGCGCCACCGCGAGCTGCGCCGGGTGACCCGCGCCCAGCAGGCCCTGGCGACGGCGGCGGCCCGCCCCGACCCCGTACCGGCGGTCCTCCACCAGCTCGCGGCGCAGCTCGGCGGCCGGGCGGTGCTGCTGACGGCACGGGGCGAGGAGGTCCACGCGGCGGGCCGCGCCCCGGCCGATGAGCCCCCCACGGCGGGCCGTCGGCTGCCCCCGGATGCGGCGGGAGCCCTGACCCGCCTGGCCCGGGTGGTGGCCCGCGAACGCCCCGGCTCCCCCACCTCGGCCACCGACACCCACGACGGCACCCACCTGGCCGCGTACGCGCTGGGTGGCGGCGAGGGCCTGGTGCTGGCGCTCGCGACCCGGCACCGGGAGTCCGGCGACCACACGGTGGCGGGCATCGCGGTGGTCCTCCTCTCCCTCCTGGCCGCCCCCCACCAGGGCGCGGACGCGGCGGGCCGTTCGGCGGCCCTGGTCCGCATGCTCCTGGGCGCCTCCCCCGCCGAGGTGGCCCCGCTGCTCGGCTCCACCGGCCCCTGGACGGTGATCCACGCCCGCCGCACGAACGGCGCCCCGGCGGACGCCCTGACCGCCGGCGCCCTGGGCGCGTCGCTGGGCACGGCCCTGGTCGACGCGGGCCGCGGGGGCGACGAGGCGGTACGGGTACTGCTGCCGAGCCCTCTCGGAACGGAGCCGAATCCGGCCCGGGCCGATCCCGCTACGGATTCCCGCAGCGCCACCGGCCACGATCCGGCCCGGGTCACCCCGCAGCCCGGCTGGACGCTCGGCGCGTCCGCCCCCACACCCGTCACTGCTCTCGACGCCGCCGACCACCTGGCCGCCCGCGCCCTGGCCCACGCACAGGCGACCCGCGCCCCGCTGACGGTGGACGCCCCCGCGAGCGGCCTCGCCGCCCTGGTACCGCCCGAACAGGCGGCCGCCCACGCCCGCGCCCTCCTCGCCCCGCTCACCACACCCCTGGCCGACACCCTGCGCTGCTGGCTCTCGCTCCACGGCAACTGGGACCGTACGGCGGTGGCCCTGGCCGTCCACCGCAACACCGTGCGCCAACGCATCGGGCGGTGCGGGGAGTTGCTGGGCAGGGACCTGGACGACATGGACGTACGGGCGGAGTTGTGGTTCGCGCTGCGGCAGGGGTGAGCCCCCGGGGGACCCGCGGCCACGGCTACGGCCGCGACGCCGTACAGGGCACGTGCACGCCTCTCTCCGGCCGGAGTGCGAGCGCGATGGCCGCCCTGGTGTGCACGCCGTGACCACCCCTCGGTATGTTGCAGTGGCAAAGGGGGATCGCGTGGCACGGGATTACGACAGTCAACTGCTGGAATCGGTGGGGGTACGCCGCCGCAGGATGCGCGATGCCCTGCTCTTCGGCGTGGGGCGCGCACGACGCACCGCCGACGAACGCCTCGGGAAGGTTTTCGCGGGCATCGCCATCACCGCCGTACTCTGCGCCGGGTGCGTCGGCTGGTCCTTCCTCCAGCACACGCTGGAGAAACAGAAGGCCGAGCAGGAGAAGCAGCAACAGCAGCGTCAGGCGCAGCGGTACGAACCGCCGACGCATTCCGCTTCGCCTTCCGGCCCGGAGAAGGGCCCCTGATCGCCTTCCGGCCGAGGAACGACCGGAGAACGACCAGGTGGCCGGAAATGCATCCGGGCACGCGTTGCAGGCGGTATTTCGCCGAACTCGGAAATGCGCCAACTTCACTACGCACTTTGCCCAATTGGCCCGAATTTTCGGAAAATCACGATGATAGGTTTCCGTAAGTGGTGAGCACAGCAATGACGTCCCGCTCGGAACTGAGCCGGGTGACCCTGGTCGGTGAGCGGCGCCGGGCCGACATCGTGCTGCCCTCGGACACGCCCATCGGTCAGCTTCTCCCGGACATCCTGCAGTTGCTGGACGACCGCGCGGCGTCACGGCCGTTGACCAGGCAGTTGATCACCTCCGACGGTTCGGCCCTGCCGCACGACAGCACGCTCGCCTCGGCCGGTGTCAGCGACGGTGCCGTGCTGCGCCTGGTCCGGACCCACGCGGCGCCGCCCGCCCCGGTGGTCCACGACGTCACGGACCAAGTGGCCGACAGTCTCGACCTGCAAGCCTGGCGCTGGCGTCCGGCCGCGCGCAGGGTCGCCGCCGGGGCGTCGACCGTGGCCTTCGCCGTGATCGCCGCCCTGTTGGCCCGCCGTGAATTCCCGCTCGGCACGCTGGCCGTCGCGCTGGCGGTCGTCACCGCCGTCCTTCTCGTGGGCGGCGCGCTGTGCGCCCGGATCGGGACGGGCAACCGCGGACTGGCGACCGCGCTGCTGTTCGTCTCGGGCGGCCTCGGCGTCCTCACGGCCTGGACCGCGGCCGACGCGTACGACTGGTCGGGCCCGGCCCGGCTCGCCGCGGTGGCGGCTGCGGTGGCCCTGGCCCTACTGCTGCTCGGGATTTTCTCGCCGCTCGGCCGCGGTGGCCTGATCGGCGCGGGCTCCACGGCGGTCATGGCCGCGGTGTGGGAGGCCGTCGCCGCGGTGGAGTCGGATCCGGCCCGGCTGGGCGCCGTGATGGCGGTGTTCTCCGTGGTGCTGCTCGGCATGCTGCCCCGGCTCGCCCTGATGGCGTCCGGGCTCACCGCACTCGACGACCGGCGGTCGGGCGGGGTGTCGGTCAGCCGCCACGACGTGGCCGACGCGCTGGCCGCCACGCACCGCGGACTCGCCCTCGCGACCGTGGTCACCGCGGTCTCGGCGACGGCGGCGGGCTGGCTGCTCACCCTGACCGCCCGGCCGACCGTGTGGACCGTGCTCCTGCCCTCGCTGGTGGCGGTGGTCCTGCTGTCGAGGGCCCGTGCGTTCCCGCTGGTGGCCGAGGTGGTGGCCCTGTTCGCCGCTGCGGCGGTGCTTCTCGTACGCCTCGTGATGCTGTGGATGGAGCAGGCGTCCGGGGGTGCGGGCCCCGTCGTCGTGCTCGGCGTGGCGGCGTTGCTGCCGCTGCTCGCCCTGTCGGTGGAGCCGCCCGAGCATGTACGGGTGCGGCTGCGGCGCACCGCCGACCTGGTCGAGTCCATCGGCATGGTGGGGCTGTTCCCGCTCGCCATCGGCGTGTTCGGCATGTACGGCCAGTTGCTCGACAAGTTCTGACATTCATGCGCGGGCGGCTCCGGTCGGGGCATCGGAGCGGAGGAGAAGGGCAGACATGCCGAACGCGGACAACTGGCAGGGTGATGTGCTGCGCGATCTGAGGGGTACGCCCCCGCCGCGCGCGCAGGGCCACGGCCCGGCGCGGGAACAGGCGCGGGAACAGGCGCGGGAACATACGGGAGCACAGCCGCGGGATCAGCATCAGCCTCCCCAGCCGCAGCCCCCGTCCCAGTCCCAGTCCCAGTCCCAGTCCCAGCCTCCGTCCCCGTCCCCGTCCCCGTCTCAAGAACGTACGGGTACCCAGGCGCGGGCGTCGCAGGTGCCGAGCCCGGACGCCGCCGCGGCAACCGCCCCCGCCGCTCCCCCGGCGCGTACGCAACGGCCCGTCCGCTCCCCCGACTCACGGCCCGTGGTGGACAGCGCCCTGTCCGGTACGGCACGCCGGCCCCGGCAGGGTGAGCCGGCCGCCGCGCGAATAACGCGCGCGCTACGGCGGATCGTTTCCTCGTCTGCGGCACGTGAGGTCGCCGAGATCACCCGCACCGCCGAGCGGATCCAGCAGCCGGTGACGACCGGCCGGCAGATCGCCGTCACCTCCATCCGGGGCGGTGCGGGCAAGACGACGGTGGCTGCCCTGCTCGGCACGGCGTACGCGCACTACCGCCACGACCCGGTCCTCCTCGTCGAGGCCGATCCCGCGCTCGGTTCGCTGCCGCTGCGTCTCGGCGCGGAGACGCTGCGCTGGACCACGGCGGATCTGGCGGACATCGTGGAGCCGCAGATGTCGCTGCTCGACGTCACCGGCTATCTCGTCCAGCTCCCCGACAACGCCTGGCTGCTGCCCGGCAGTCAGGGCCGGATCGGGGCGATGCTGGACACGGCGGCGTACGAGCGGGTCATGGTGGCGCTGCGCCGGTACTTCGGGGTGACCGTGGTCGACTGCGAGACGCTGCCCGCCGAGGTCGCCCGGGTCGCGCTCTCGGCCGCCCAGGCCCGCGTACTGGCCGCCCCCGCCACGCTGGACGGCGTCACCAGCACGTACGCGGTCCTCCAGTGGATGCAGGGGCTGCCCCGCCACCTGATCGCCGGGACCGTGGTGGCGCTGACCAGCACGACGGCCCGCCCCGGGATCGATGTGGAGGCGGCCGCCGAGAAGCTCCGGTCCACCGGCGCGGCCGTCCATGTCCTGCCCCACGACCGGCATCTGGCAGCAGGCGGAGAACTCCGCACCGAACTGCTCGCCCGGCCGACACGACTGGCCGCCACCCGACTGGCCGCCGAGGTCTTCCAGCTCTCCCAGAAGCGCCGGTAACACCCATGAGCACCCGACTGATCCACCGCCCCGCCCGGACCACCCGTCCGCCGGCCGCACCCGCGCCCCGCACCATCGAGGCCCCGCCCAACCTCCCCGAGGGGAAGGCGGGCAACATCGCGATGTCGCTGCTGCCGGTCGCCGGGGTCATGTCGTCCGTCGTGATGATGACGGTGATCCGCAACAGCCAGTTCGCCGCCCTCGGCGCGATCATCCTCGTGGTCACCGTCATCGGCTCCGTGGCCCTGCTCTTCTCGCAGCGCGGCAAGGCCCAGCGCACCCGGCGCACCCAGCGCGAGGCGTATCTCGCCTATGTGGAGGACCTGCGGGAGGAGCTCTCGGGCGAGGAGCGCGAGCGACGTGAGCGCGCCGACGTCCTGAACCCCCCGCCGTACGCCCTGTACGACATCGTGCGGGACCCGGCGCGCCTCTGGGAGCGGCGCAGGATCGACGACGACTTCCTGCGTGTGCGGGTCGGCACCGGCGAGATGCCCGTACGGGATCTGCAGATCGCCGAGCCGGGGTCGACGGTGCTCACACCGCCCGACCTGTTCATGCTCAACGAGGCGTCGGCGCTGGTGAACCGGTTCCGCAACGGCACCGAACTGCCGCTCACCGTCCCGCTGGACCGGATCGGCAACGTCAGTGTGATCGGCCCCCGCGAGGACTGTCTGCGGGTGGCCCGTGCCCTGCTGGTCCAGACGGCCGCCCTGCACGCCCCCGACGACGTGGCGATCGCCCTCGCGGCGCCGGGCGACCGCATGGCCGACTGGGAATGGGCCAAGTGGCTGCCGCATCTGCTCGACACCGAGCAGTACGACGGCCCGGTCGCCGCGCGCCGCATCGCCCCCTCCGCCCCACAGCTCGCCCGGCAGATCGGGGCGGAGCTGCGCCGCCGGGCCTCGTACGCGGCCGAGGTCCGCCGGGGCCTGGCCGGCCGGGACGCGCTGTCCATGAACTCCCGGCTGCTCGTCGTCACCGACGGGCACGGCGAGGACGCCGTCGACCTGCCGCGCCCGGACGACGCCGTCGGTCTGCGGGAGATGGGCGTCACGGTGCTGCATCTGCTGGAGCAGCGGGTGCAGGAGCCGGGACACGTCAGCGTACGGATCACCGTCGACGGCACGGACGTGACCATCGAGGACCTCCGGACGCCGGAGCCCGTGGAGGCGCACGGCACGGTGGACGAGGCGGGCATCCCGTTCGCCGAGGGTCTGGCCCGGATGCTGGCGCCCCTGCGGCTGTCCGCCGAGTCCCTGGCCGACGCCCCGCTGTCCGGGCCGGTGGAGTTCGCGGCGATGCTCGGCATCGACGACGTGGCCCGGCTCGACCTGGACCGGCTGTGGGCGCCGCGCGGCGAACGCGCCTTCCTGCGCGTCCCGATCGGCATCAGCGACTCCCACGAGCCGGTGCTGCTGGACCTCAAGGAGTCCTCGGAGCTGGGGATGGGCCCGCACGGTCTGTGCGTGGGCGCGACGGGTTCGGGAAAATCGGAGCTGCTGCGCACCCTGGTCCTCGCCCTGGTGGCCACGCATCCGCCGGAGGATCTGGCGCTCGTGCTGGTCGACTACAAGGGCGGGGCGACGTTCGCGCCGTTCGCGGAGCTGCCGCACGTGGCCGGGGTCATCACCAACCTGGAGAACCAGGCGGGGCTCGTCGAGCGGGTCCACTCCTCCCTCGCCGGTGAGGTCAAGCGCCGCCAGCAGGCCCTCAAGGACGCGGGGAACGTCGCGGACATCGGGGACTACGCGGCCCTGCGCGCCGAGAAGCGGCCGGACCTGGATCCGCTGCCGCATCTGTTCGTGGTGATCGACGAGTTCGGCGAACTGCTCACCGCCAAGCCGGACTTCATCGATCTATTTCTCTCCATCGGCCGGATCGGCCGCTCCATCGGCGTGCATCTGCTGCTCTCCAGCCAGCGCATCGAGGGCGGCAAGCTCAAGGGCCTGGACACCTACCTCTCCTACCGGCTCGGCCTGCGGACCTTCTCCGCCGACGAGTCCCGCACGGTCCTGGACACGACGGACGCCTTCCACCTGCCTCCGCTGCCCGGCTTCGGCTATCTGAAGGTCGACACGAGCCACTACGCCCGGTTCAAGGCGGGCTATGTGTCGGGCGGTTACCGCGGCCCGGTCCGTAGCACCGAGGACGAGGAGACGGGCCCGCTCGCGCTGTCGTACGAGGCGTTCAACACGTTGGCCGGACCGGACGAGGCACGGCAGTCCCCGGAACCGGCGTCCCGCCGCCGCGAGACGGGACCGACGGAACTCGGTGTGATGGTCGACCAGTTGACCGGAGCCGCCACCGCCGTACGGAGCATCTGGCTGCCGCCGCTGCCCACGGCCACGGCCCTCGACACCGTCGCCGGCCCGCTGGACATCGGACCGCACGGGATGCGGCTGACCGGAGCGGTCACGGAAGGACGCCGGAGGCCGCTCCGCGTCCCCGTCGGCCTGCTCGACGACCCGGCCAAGCAGTGGCAGGGGCAGTGGTTCCTGGACCTCACGGTGGCGGGCGGCCACGCGGCGGTGATCGGCGGACCGCAGTCGGGCAAGACGACGCTGCTGCGCACGCTCGTCCTCTCCCTCGCGCTCACCCACACCCCGCGCGAGATCGGCGTCTACGGCCTCGACCTCGTCGGCGGCGGCCTCCAGGCGCTGTCAGGTCTGCCGCACGTCGGCGGCATCGCGGGCCGCGCGGACCGGGAGCGGGCGGCGCGCACCGTCGAGGAGGTCCGCACGATGCTCGCGCTGCGCGAGGACCTCTTCCGCGAGCACGCCATCGACTCGGTCGAGCAGCTGCGCACCCTGCACGCGGCCGGCCAACTGCCCGAACTCGCCTCGGCCGAGATCCTCCTCGTCATCGACGGATTCGGTGCGCTGCGCGACGACTTCGACGAGCTGGACGACGCGATCGCCGACATCCTCAAGCGCGGCGGCGGCTACGGGATCCACATCGTCGCGGGCATGCTGCGCTGGAACGACGTACGCATCGCCATCCAGTCCAACTTCGGCACCCGTGTCGAGCTGCGCCTGAACGACCCCGGCGAGTCCAGCATCGACCGCAAGCTCGCCGAGACCCTGTCGCCCGACGAACCCGGCCGCGTCCTCACCGACGGAAAGCTCTTCGCCCAGGTGGCGCTACCGCGTACGGACGGGGTCGACGACACGGCGGACCTGGGTGCGGTCCTGGAGCGTACGGCCCGTACGGTCCGGGCCACCTGGAACGGCGAAGTGGCCCAGCCGGTGCGGGTGTTGCCACATGTCCTGGAGCCGCACTCGCTGCCGGGCCCGGCAGCCGAACCCACGCGCGTACCGATCGGACTCGACCAGTCGGCGCTCGCGCCCGTACTGCTCGACCTGTTCCAGCACGACCAGCACCTGCTGGTGCTGGGAGACAGCGAATGCGGCAAGACGAACCTGCTGCGGACCGTCGCACACGGCCTCATCGACCGGTACGGCGAGGACGAGTTGGTGTTCGCGGTGATGGATCCGCGGCGCTCGCTGCGTGGTGCGATCCCGGAGGAGTTCAACGGGGGCTACGCGTACAACTCCAAGCTGTGTGCAGGCCTTTCGGCGGGGATCGCCACCGAACTGGAGAAGCGGCTGCCCGACGAGAACGCCCGCCTGGAGGATCTGGAGCCGGGCAACTGGGGCAAGGGCCCGCGCATCGTGGTCCTGGTCGACGACTACGACGTCCTCACGACCGCGGGCCAGTCCCCGCTGTCACCGTTCCTGCCGTACATCCCCTCGGCGGTCGACATCGGCCTCCACTTCGTCCTGACCCGCCGGGTCGCCGGAGCGTCGCGGGGCATGTACGAGCCGCTGGTGCAGGGGCTGCGGGAATCGGGGTCCTCGGCGCTGCTGATGGCGGGCGACCGCAGCGAGGGCCAGCTGTTCCCCGGCGTGTACGCCTCCCAACAGGCTCCCGGGCGCGGAGTGTTCATCCGCAGGGGACAGCCGAACCGCCTGATCCAGACGGTGTACGCGCCGACGTGAGGCGTGTGCGGGGATGCCCCCCGCACACGCCCCCTGCACACCCACCGCCGACCGACAAAGGACCGGACACCCCCTCCATGACCAAGGACGTCATCGCCCTCACCCCCCGTATGCCCGAACCGTGGGCCGTGCTGGCGGGCCTGCTCTCCGGCGGCCCGGACAAACTGGTGGGCACCCGGGGCGAGGGTGCGGTGATACAGCTCTGCGACGCGGAGGGCCGCCCGCTCGTCTCCGTGGAGGCCCCGCTGCTGGTCTCCGTCGAGGGCGAGGCCGAGCGGCTGCTCGGGACCACTGCGCCCCCGGTCCCGTACTGGTGGACGGAGGCACGCGCCACCACGGGGGTCGCGGAGGCGGAACAGCTCGCGGGCACGTTCGCGGCCCGGCTGGCCACGCTGGTGGGCGGCACCGCCTGGCCACCGGACGCGGTCGGTTCGATCGCCGTGGTGAAGACCGACGGCGTGAGCGTCGCGCCGGAACCCGCCGCGGCGCAGCCTGCCATCGACGTGCTCACCGACAAGGTCGCGGTCGTCATCCAGGACCGCCCGGTGGTGGCCATGACGGCCTGGCTGTCCGAAGCGTTCCGCGCGGCCGCGGAGGCAGGCCTCGGCCTCCAGATCGTCAGCCCGGCGGGCACCACGCTCTCCCCCGCCGTACGGGACGCCCTGACCGGCTGGCCGTCCCGCTGGATCGTCCAGGACGAACGCGACGGCTACTACGACGGCCTGACGGGCGCGGTACTGCGCTGGCAGGACGGCGCGTTCGACCCGGTCCTCTCCCCCGACGCCACGGACGACGACCCGCGCACCCCGGTGGCGGCCGCCTACCAGGAGGTCCGGGACACCGGCGAACGCCAACTGGGCCTGACGTTCCGCATGGTGCACCCGGCGGACGAGCGACTCGTCCTGGGCGGCGGCCTGGAGACGGTGTGGCGGGACCTGACGGGCGAACCGCCGGCCGGCTGGGGCACATCGGAACCGGCGACCCTTCCTTGGTCACTGCGCCGGCTGACGGACGTCGCGTACGAGCGGGCGCCGGAACCGACCTGGCTCGTGGTGGTCGGGAATCGCTCGCGACCGGGAATCGCGACCGTACGCATCACGCGAACGAAGGCGGGAGTGGAGGAGGAGGTCACGCTCGCGTTCGGCTACGGCGCCGACGAGAAGCCTCCGCTGGACGCCCTGCCCGCGGCCGCCGAAGCGCTCGCCACACGCCACCACCTCCAGTCGATGCTCGTACAACTTCGCAAAGCGCGCCGCGATGTGGCCGTACCGCCGCGCTTCGAGGGCCCGGGGGTCCCGCTGGCCTTCGTACTGGGTGCGGAGGAGGTCCGTGCGATGCCGGGAGACCGGGCGAGGCGCACTCCGCTGACCGGACAACCGGTGCAGCTCGGCCCGAGGACCAGGCCTGCTCTCTACTACCCGTTGCCGGGGGACCCCTCGGATCTGACGGGGTGGCAGGAGTTCGAGAGGCTGGTGCGGCACCTCAAGGGGGCGTAGATCCGCACCGGCCTCAATCTGGCTGATTGCAGATTGCAGTAGCGACTCCAGGGTTGATAAACATGGCCGTACGTGTGTTCGTTCGACGGGGTGGGGGATGTTGTGAAGTTCGATATGGGGGCGTCGGTTCTGTCGAGGCTGTTGTCGGATTCGCAGGGTGCGAGTACGGATCTGGGGACGTTGA
>NZ_JBIVUT010000036.1:0-78262 GCF_044757365.1 Streptomyces sp. NPDC091289 | reverse complement strand
GGGGGGCCCGGCGGCGCCCCGCGCCGGGGGGGGGGGGGCGGGGGCGCCCGCCCCCGGGGGGGGGGGGGGGGGGGGGGGGCCCCACGCGGGGGGGGGGGGGGGGGGGGGGGGGCCCCCGGCCGGCCCACGACACTCAGGTGCGGGAGGTCATCGGCGGTGGGTCACCCGCTGATGTTCGGGGACTGGCCCGATGCCGCGTTGACGATGGTGTACAGGCCCTCGAAGCTGGCGGTGGTGCCGACGATGCCGCAGCCGCCGCCGACCTTGTTGGCGATGTTCAGGGTGAGCCCGCCGCCCGAGGTGTCCAGGGTGCCGTTGCTGCCGCCCGCGCTCGGGTTGTTGTACTTGGCCGCGACCGTGCCCGTGACGTCGAAGGTGCAGGGGCCGAGGACGCTGTTCCCGGACACCGTCGCCTTGATCTCTCTGATCTCACCGGTCGTCTGACCTGTGGAGTTGGTGCCGGCGCCCGCCGCGTAGTCCAGACCCCAGATCTCCCACGGCGGTGTGGTGTCCACCTCCCACGTCGAGCTGAACGGCCCGGTGCACGGCGAGTTGAACGAGATGTCCGAGATGGACGCGAGGTTGGCCGGGCTGCCGGCGACCGGGGAGGCCGGAGCGTTGCCCGAAGCGGCGGAGGTCGCGCACTGGATCTTGTTGCCGTTGTTGTCGGTCAGGACGGTCACTCCGGCGCTGCCGTCGAAGTCGCCGGTCGGACTGATCGTCCAGCTGGTCGGCGCGGCGAGGGCCGAGGGGGCGGCCAGGATGACGGATGCCGCGGCGGCACCGATCGCGGTCAGGACACCGGTTCGCTTGAACATGGGGGTACTCCCTTTGCTCGTCCCGTTGGGGATCTGACTGAACGTGACTGGAGAGGTGCTTGCTCGTTGTCGGCCGTGCCGGACGGTGCGGCACTCTGCGGGTCCATGGGGGTGGACGTGAGGGCGTGCGGGCGTGCGGGCGTGAGGGCGGCTTTCGCACCACCTCCTCGTACGGGGGGGTGAGGGCCTACCGCTTCGCGGAGTGCCAGAATTCCGACAGCTTCCTGCCCTCGTCCGGGGCGAGGCCGGCGGGGTCGTAGGGGCTGCCGAAGTACGTCGAGGTGGCGTCCAGCGTCACGCTGTTCTTCCCGGCGGCGGACGGGAGGCCGGTCTTGAGGTTCACCGCCCAGTCCAGGAGCCCGGCCCCACAGCCACTGGCCCCCGGAACGGCGAAGGCCGCATCGCCCTGGTCGGCGCCGTCGAAGGTGTAGCGCCCCATCTCGCCCTCGTCGTCGTTCGGGGTCCCGTCGGCCGCGAACCGCTGGAGCGAAAGGCTCGGCGCCGTCAGGTTCTGCGGCTTCAGAAGCACCGGATTCGCGGTGGTCCCGATGTAGCACTTGTCACCCAGGAACGGATTCTTGAGGTGGATGCGGACCGGGATGGTGAGAATGGGCTCACCGGTGGAGAAGGCGGCGCTCATGTTGAAGTCGCGCGGCGCTCCGGCCGGTTCGATGGTGGCCGTCACACGGTTGAGATTGTTGTCCGTCAGCTGACGGCAGATTCCTGATACAAGGGGAATTCCGCTGGGGCACATCAGCCCGATCAGCCCGCCCGGAATCTCCGCCGGATCCGCGGTCAGCGCGCCCTCGGGCGGGGCCACCAGCGAGGCGGAGCCGTCGGCGCGCTGGACGACTCCGAGCTGCAGATCGGTCTCTCCGGTGGTGACCTCCGTCGTGCCCAGCGTGATGGATCCGGTGGCCGAGCTCGACGCTATGCAGGTGGCGATGGTGTCGATGCCGTCCGCGGCCAGCATGGCGGGCGCGTCGACCGGGCAGCGGTCGAAGGGCGCCCAGTCGCCGTTGAGCTGGGTGGCGGCGGTGGCCGATCCGGTGGAGAGCGCAGCGCTGAACGCCGTGAATGCCGCGAGCAGACCTACGCGGGTTCGATTGGAAACGGATCTCATGTCGTCCCCTCTGTCGGCCGCCGTGGCGCGGCCTCGTGCACGAAGTTGACCGGTTCTGCAACGCATGCCCGCACCGCGACGAACCGTCGACGGTGATGGAGCCTCGGGTGGGCCCGGGGGCGGAGGATCGGAGCATCAAATTTCGGGCAGATTTCGTGACCGAATTGATCGAGGCGTGATGTTACTCGCGGGAAACAGGGCGACACAATCCGTCCGTCTAAGATTCTTTGCACCGCACTCTTTTTGATCCGTAAATGAGCATCGGGGCATGGTCGCCTTATCAAGGAATGCGCACCCGGGGGCGTGGAATTACGCACCGGGGGCCGGAACCCCGCGCGTCGTGCGTACGGCGGCACCGCCGGAGCGACGGACCACGGAAGCCCCGCCTCCGTTCACTCACGGATGGCATGCGAATCAGCCAAGCGGCCGGAAACACCCACCCGGAAGGGATCGTTCACCCACGTTCTCCGTGGTGCGCACCACGCCGGGAACAACTCGGGCGCCGCGGAACGCGTTTGTTGTCATCGCCGGAGCAGGCGGCCGAAATTCATTGTCCGAAAGCGCGCAGTACCGCCCGACCTGCACGGAAGTCGCACAGTGCGGCCAGGATGTGTGCCCCTTGCACTTCGATCTTGTCCAAGTGGTGTGCAGTGCCTGTTCCTTGGTCTATCTTCGTCGCGAACTTGGTACGCACCTGTCGGTTCGTGGGAGCGCTTTCCCCCACCGCCTCACCCCACCACCGGGCGCCGAGAGCAAGGGGACATGTCATGGCACACCTCATACAGCCGCTGGATACCGAAGACCCGCTGGGGCCACTCCCCCAGGAATTCGCGGCGATCATGCGGCCCGAACTGCCCAGCCTCATCAAGGAAATCGGCGTCGAGGTCACCCGGGCCTATCCGGAATACGCCCGACTGCTCGACGGCCCGAACGGGCAGGCCATCCGGGTGGGCGTGGAGCAGAGCCTGGCTTCCTTCGTCGATCTGGTGGCCGAGCCCTCCTCCCCCACCACGCTCCGGGACGACATGTGCCGGCGGTTCGGACGGTTCGAGGCGTACGAGGGCCGGAGCATGGACACCCTCCAGGGGGCCTACCGGCTGGGCGCACGGGTGGCGCTGCGGCGGGCGAAGAAGGTCGGGCAGAGCTACCACCTGTCCCCCACCCTGATGCTGAGCTTCGCCGACGCGCTCTTCGCGTACGTCGGCGAACTGGAATCGCTTTCCCGGGAAGGCTTCCTGGAGGTGCAGTCCCAGTCGGGCGAGCACAGCGAGGCGCTGCGCCGCCGTCTGCTCCATCTCATCCTCGCCGGACGCCCGGCCCCGGGCAGCGCCATCGCCGATCTGTGCGAGCAGGTCGGGTGGCCGCTTCCGGAGGAGGTCACACTGATCGCCGTCCGGGCCCCGGCGGAGCTGGACCGGCTCAGCGCGGACCGTGACCTGCTCGTCGATCTCAGCGCCCCGCAGCCGCATCTGCTGATCCCGGGAGCGCTGGACGACGCGCGAAGATCCATGCTCGAACAGGCCCTGCCGGCCGGCCGTGCGGCGATCGGGCTGACCGTCCCCACGGCGCTGGCCTGCGAGTCGGTCCGCTGGGCCCGCCGGGTGCTGGAGCTCGTCGACTCCGGCGTGATCGACGACGCTCCGCTGATCCGCTGCGAGGACCACCTCACCACCCTGTGGCTGCTGTCCGACCCCGCCCTGCTGGACCAGCTCGCCCAGCGGGAGCTGGCCGCCGTCGCGGGGATCAGCGCCACCCGCCGAGACCGGCTGGTCGAGACGCTGCGGATCTGGCTCGACACCCGGGGCACCGCGGCGCAGATGGGGGCGCTGCTGGATGTCCATCCGCAGACCGTGCGCTACCGCATGCGGAGCCTGGAAACCATCTTCGGTGACCAACTCGTCGATCCCGAGAGCCGTTTCGCCACCGAGGCCGTGCTGCGCGCGCTGCGCCTGCGCGCCCGCTCCACCGGCACATCCCCCTGATCCGGATCACGTTCGGCGCGTCAGGTCAACTTACCGGCGCGTAAGGCGAAATAGACGGTCAGTCCCAAACGGTTGCGACACGGAGACGTATCCGACGAGAAACCCGGAACCGCGTCCCGTACACAGGAAGGAACCTGCCGCCCATCAGGCGGCAGGCCCCGTGCACCGCCTCCTGGCCAACCATCCGAGAGGGAACGTCCCATGACCGCCTCGCACCTCCTCGTCCCCGTCCCGATCCCGGACCGGGTCGCCGCGCTGATCGGTTCGTGCATTCCGCCGCACATCCTCCGGGCGGAGTTCGACGCCGACTGCGCGGCCCGCGAGGTCCGCAGATTCCGCGGCCCCCGGCTCGGCGTCGAGGACCAGGCCGACCGGGAGCAGGCCCTGTCCGACCTGGCCCGCGCCAACAAGGTGCTGGCCGCGCACCATCCACGGCTGGCGGTGCTGCCCGGCTCGCCCTTCTGAGCCGCTCCCCCGTCGAGCCCGCCGGCGGCGGACCGCTCTTGCGACGCGCCGCCACTCCCCTTACCTTACTCCAAAGTAAGTTTACTCCGGAGTAAGGATTTGGCGTGGACGGAACCAGCAGCGGCAACCTCACCGACGGCCTGGCCGGGCTCGACTTCGCGGCGGTCGCACCCGAGGAGTTCGCACGGATCGTCAAGGGCCTGTCCGCCAAGCAGCTCGCCGAGATCATGCGGGGCGAGCTGCGCACCCGGATACTCGGCGAGGTCTTCGGCCGGATGAAGCAGCAGTTCCGGCCCGAGGCGGCAGGCGACCTCACCGCCCTGATCCGCTGGAAGATCACCGGGGAGAGCGACGCGGTCTACGAGACCGCGATCGCCGACGGCACCTGCGAGGTCGGCCCCGGCCGCTCCGACGCCGAACCCCGCACCACGCTGGTGATGGCCGACGCCGAGTTCCTCAAGCTCGTCTCCGGCAACGGCAATCCGGTCACCATGTTCATGACGCGCAAGCTCAAGGTCGCCGGTGACGTCGGCCTCGCCTCCGGCCTGACCCGCTACTTCGACATCCCGAAGGCGTGAGGGCATGAGCTTCTTCTCCCTGGCCCTGACCGAGGAACAGCAGGACCTGCGCAACTGGGTGCGCGGCTTCGCCGCCCAGGTGGTCCGCCCGGCCGCCGCCGAGTGGGACGCCCGCGAGGAGACCCCCTGGCCGGTGATCCAGGAGGCCGCCCGGATCGGTCTGTACGGCTTCGAATCGCTCGCCGACCTGTACGGGGACCCCACCGGGCTGTCCCTCCAGATCGCCAACGAGGAGCTGTTCTGGGGCGACGCGGGCATCGGCATGGCTCTGTTCGGCACTTCGCTCGCGGTCGCCGGAATCTTCGCCTCCGGCACCCCGGACCAGCTCGCCGAGTGGGTGCCGCAGTGCTACGGCGACGAGGACGACCCGAAGGTCGCCGCGTTCTGCGTCTCCGAACCGGGCGCCGGATCCGATGTCTCCGCGATGACGACGCGTGCCCGCTATGTCGAGGCGAGCGACGCGTGGGTGATCTCCGGTCAGAAGGCGTGGATCACCAACGGCGGCATCGCCGGGGTCCATGTCGTCGTCGCCTCGGTCGACCCGTCGCTCGGCTCCCGGGGACAGGCCGCGTTCATCGTGCCGCCCGGCACGAAGGGGCTGACGGCGGGCCGTACGGTCAAGAAGCTCGGCCTGCGCGCCTCGCACACGGCCGACCTCTTCCTCGACGAGGTCACCGTGCCGGGCCACTGCCTGCTCGGCGGAAAGGAGAAGCTGGAAGCCCGCCTCGCCAGGGCGCGGGAGGGCGGCACCGCCAAGGGCCAGGCGGCGATGGCGACATTCGAGGTCAGCCGCCCGACCGTCGCCGCGCAGGCACTCGGCATCGCGCGGGCCGCCTACGAATACGCCCTGGAATACGCCGGTGAGCGCGAGGCGTTCGGCAGGCCGATCATCGAGAACCAGTCGATCGCCTTCGCCCTGGCCGACATCCGTACGGAGATCGAAGCCGTACGGCTGCTGATCTGGCAGGCCGCCTGGATGGCCCGCAACGACCGCACCTTCGACGCGGGGCAGGGCTCGATGTCCAAGCTGCGGGCCGGTGAACTCGCGGTCGCGGCGACGGAGAAGGCGGTCCAGATCCTCGGCGGCGCGGGCTACAGCCGGGAGCACCCGGTGGAGCGGATGTACCGCGACGCCAAGATCTACACCATCTTCGAGGGGACCAGCGAGATCCAGCGGCTGGTGATCGCGCGGGCGATCTCGGGGCGGCACATCCGCTGAGAAGGAGGAGAAGAGGAAGTAGAGGGAGGAGGGCAGGTAGCGGGAGGAGGGCAGGGGGGCGCCGACCGGGCGAATCCGGTGTTTTCCCCCGGTCGGTGACGGTCGGTGACGGTCGGCACATGTGATCCTCGTCGCGCCGAACGCGTACGAGAACGCGGAACGGAGCCCCGGAAATCGTCGTCCGGCCGGCGCGGCCGCGGAGCGTCACCGCGTGCGCCGGGACGTGCGCGCAACAGCCGTCCGGCGCCCCGCCACACGCCGCCGACGTGCGACAACAGGGTTCGGATCGCCCGGTCGTGACGATCCGTGGCGATGCGTGGCGATGCGTGGCGACGGTGTGGAGACGGTCGCGGCGCGGGAGGACGGCGTGCCGGTACCGCTTCGAGGCCGGGAACGAACGGTGCACGTGGTGGGCCCCACACGTCGGACCGGTGCCCGGCCCGGCTCCGTACCACTAGCCTCTTCACATGACCTCCACTTCGACCGAGCCGACGCCTGCCCGCCCGATGGTTGAGCTGAACGCGGAGATCCGCGCTCTGGTCGCCGACGGCGGTGTGGTGTCGCCGGAGGGCCGCCGGGAGTACGAGCGGCTTCTCGTCGAGTGGGTCGCGGCCGTACGGGGCGGATCCGCGGAAGCCGTCTGACGTACGGGTACGGCGGCGGGTACCGGCCGGGAGTCGTAAGACTCCGGCGCAATGGGAACCACCCCCTCCGCGGGGCCCGGCCGGGATGTCGGCGATAGTGATCGTCCGTCCGCGTCCTCACCCCGGGAGCACCCCATGACCGCCGCGTCACCCGCCGGCGCCCGCCGCCCGTCCCTCCTGCTCGTCACCGATCTCGCGTACGAGGCCCGCGGCCGCCGCTACTGCGACGAGGACATCCACCTCGGCTCCCGGCTGCGCGAGGCGTTCGACGTCGCGCTGTGCCATCCCCGGGACGCGGCCGCGCTGCTGGACCGCTTCGACCTCGCCCTCGTACGCAACAGCGGGCCCGTGCTGCACTACCGGGAGGCGTACGACGCGTTCCGCGCGCGGGCGCGCGAGCTGCGGACGCCGGTCTACAACCCGCTGGGCGGGCGCGGCGACATGGCGGGCAAGGAGTATCTCGTCGAGATGAGCCGGGCCGGTCTCCCGGTCATCCCCACCGTGGACCGGGCGGCGGACCTGCCGAAGCTGCCCGATGTCCCCCAGTACGTGGTCAAGCCGAAGCTGGGGGCGGACTCGGTCGGGCTGCGGTTCGTCACGGCGGCGGAGGCCGGGACCGAGCTGGAGCGGGCGGCCGAGGGCTCCCTCCTCGTACAGCCGCGGATCGACTTCCGCCACGAGGTGTCCTTCTACTTCGTCGACCACGACTTCCAGTACGCGCTGTACGCCCCGGACCCGGAGCGGCGCTGGGTGCTGGAGCCGTACGCGGCCGACGCGGCGGACCTGGCGTTCGCCCGGCGCTTCATCGCCTGGAACTCCCTCACACACGGGATCCAGCGGGTCGACGCCTGCCGTACGGCCCAGGGCGAGCTGCTGCTGGTGGAGCTGGAGGACCTCAATCCGTATCTGTCGCTCGACCGGGTCGGCGAGGACGTCCGGGAGGCGTTCGTGGCCCGGCTGAAGACGTCGATCGCCTCGCTGCCCCGCTGACCCCCGTCCGGCCCGTCCCCGCATGCGGGGGCGTGGGGCCGGTGTGAGGGTGCAGGGGTGACGACTGCCAGCGAGCAAGCCCCCGCCGCGCAGAGTGCCGCCGCGCCGCCGCCCGTCCTCGACCGGCGGCGGCGCAACATCGTCTTCGCCACGATCGTGCTCGGCATGCTGCTCGCGGCGCTGGACCAGACGATCGTGGGTACGGCCCTGCCGACGATCGTCTCGGATCTGGGCGGCGCCGCGCACATGTCGTGGGTGGTCACCGCGTATCTGCTGGCCGAGACGGTGGCCACCGTCCTGGTCGGCAAGTTCGGCGACCTGTTCGGGCGGAAGCTGGTCTTCCAGGTCTCGGCGATCATTTTCATCACGGGATCGTTCCTGTGCGGCCTCGCGTCGGACATGCTGCTGCTGATCATCTGGCGCGGTATGCAGGGCATCGGCGCGGGCGGCCTCATGGTCACGTCGATGGCGCTGATCGCGGATGTGATCCCGCTGCGCGAACGGGGCAAGTACCAGGGCGCGATCGGGGCGGTCTTCGGCATCTCGACCGTGATCGGACCGCTGCTCGGCGGGCTGTTCACCGACCATCTGACCTGGCGCTGGGCGTTCTACGTCAATGTGCCGATCGCCATCGTGGTGGTGATCGCCGCCGCCCGGAACATTCCGTCGGTGAAGGCCGCGGGCCGGCCGGTCATCGACTACGCCGGAATCGCGCTGGTCACCGTCGGGGCCAGTGCGTTGATCCTCGCGACGAGCTGGGGCGGGAACGAGTACGCCTGGGGCTCGCCCATGATCATCGGGCTGTTCGTCGCCGGGCTGATCGCCCTGGCGCTGTTCTGCCGGGTGGAGACGCGGGCCAGGGAACCGATGCTGCCGATGCGGCTGTTCCGGAACCCGGTGTTCACCGTCTGCTCGATCCTCAGCTTCATCGTGGGCTTCGCGATGCTCGGCTCGATGATCTTCCTGCCGACCTATCTGCAGTACGTGGACGGGGACTCGGCGACGCTCTCGGGGGTGCGGACGCTGCCGCTGGTCGTCGGTCTGCTGGCCGCCTCGATCTTCAGCGGCAACGCGGTGAGCAAGACGGGCCGCTACCGGGTGTTCCCGATCGTGGGGACGCTGGTCATGGCGGTGGGGCTGTTCCTCCTGTCCCGGATGGGGCCGGGGACCGGCGTCTGGCTGGAGTCCCTGTACATGGTGGTGCTGGGTCTCGGCATCGGCCTGGCCATGCAGGTGCTGACGATCGCCGTGCAGAACACCGTCGACTACGAGGACCTGGGCACGGCCACCTCGGGCGTGACGTTCTTCCGTACGCTGGGCAGCGCCTTCGGCACGGCGGTGTTCGGCACCATCTACGCCAACGCGCTCGGGCCGAACCTCGCCGACGGGGTCGCGCGGGCGGTCGCCGCGGGCGGTGACCCGGCGGTGCTGGCCGGCGCCTCGCAGAGCCCGCAGGCCCTGCACGCGCTGCCCGCCGCCCAGTCGGAACCGCTGGCGCTGGCCTACGCGGACACGCTGCACACCGTGTTCCTGTGGACGGTGCCCATCGCGCTGATCGGCTTCGTCGTGGCGCTGTTCCTCAAGGAGGTGAAGCTGCGGGACTCCGCGCGGCTCGGGTCGACGGACATGGGCGAGGGCTTCGCCCAGCCGGGCAGCGGGGACTCGGCGAAGCTCCTGGAGTTCTCGGTGGCCGCGATCCTGCACGGGGCGGGGCCGGACACCGCCCGGCAGATCGTCGCCGGCTCGGACACCCGCCTCGACATGGCGGGGGCCTGGGCGGTGATGCAGGTGGACCTGTTCACCCGGATGGTCGGCCATGCGGGCCTCGGCCTGATCGCCGCCCGGCACCGCATCCCCCCGGAGGTGCTGGTGCCCGTCTTCGACCGGATGATCGAGGAGGGCTATCTGACGGGCGACGGGCGGCTCTTCTCTCACACGGCGGCGGGCCGGCGCGAGGCGGCGGTGATCTCCGACGCCTGGGGCCGCTGGCTCAACGACCGCCTGGCCGAGGACGGCGCCCGCCCCGACGACCATCAGCTCCGGGCCACCGTGGACGTGATCGCCAAGCGGCTGCTGGCGGAGGACCTGGCGCAGGAGCTGTCGCCCGCGGCCGGACCCGGCGGCTCGACGCGGCTGGGGGCTCCGGTCTGAGGCGGACGCCCCGGGGTCAGTCGACGAAGACCGCCGTCGTGTAGACCCAGGCGCCTTCGTGGCGGGCGAACCGGCTCTTCTCGTGGAGGGAGTCGGGGCGCCCGTCGTCGGTGTAGTGGGCGCGGAAGGTGACCGTTCCGGTGGAGTGGAAGGCGGTGCCCTCGGTGGTGTCCAGGATCTCCAGGCGTACCCACCGCATCGACGGGTCGAAGTCGACGCCGGGCGGCCGGGTCCCGGGGTGCCAGGTGCGCAGCAGATACGCCGCGTCCCGGACGACGAAGGCCGCGTACCGGGAGCGCATCAGGGCCTCGCAGGTCGGCGCGGCGGCGCTGCCGGAGTGGAAGCGTCCGCAGCAGTCCCCATAGACGGCGGGCAGGCCGCAGGGGCACGGGGAGGCCGCGGTGATGCGCGGGTCGGCAGGTACCCGGGGCCGGGAGGTGCGTCGTGACATGGGTCCATTGTGACGCGGGGCGGCGGCCGGGTCCGCCGGGGCGCGGCGCCCGGGCATGGGGACGTCATGACCGGACACGCTCCCGGTGCCCGAGCGCGTACGGGTCAGGGCTTGCGCGCGACGCCCGCGTATCCGGGGATCGGCTCGTCGCCCGGGACGTCGATGACCTCGCCGAGCTCCGGATGCCACGCGGCGGAGAGCGTGACTCCCGGCTCGACCAGTTCGAGGCCGTCGAAGAACGCGGTGAGCTCGGCGCGGCTGCGGGGCCGCAGGGTCATGCCGCGCGCCTTGTACATGGCCCGTGCCTGCGCGGCGCCCTCCGGGTTGAAGTCGCCGGTGGTGTGCGAGAGCACCAGATAGCTGCCGGAGGGAAGCTGCCCGACCAGCTTGTCGACCAGGGCGGCCGCGCCGTCCTCGTCGTCGATGAAGTGCAGCAGGGCCAGCAGGGAGAGGGCTATCGGCTGCTCGAAGTCCAGCACCTTGCCGGCCTCGGCCAGGATCGTCTCCGGTTTGCGGGCGTCGGCCTGGATGTACTCGGTGGCGCCCTCGGGCGTGGAGCGGAGCAGGGCCGCCGCGTGAGCGAGCACGATCGGGTCGTTGTCGCAGTAGACGATGCGGGCGTCGGGGGCGGCCTGCTGGGCGATCTGGTGGAGGTTCGGCTCGGTGGGTATGCCGGTGCCGATGTCCAGGAACTGGCGCACACCGCTCTCGGCGAGCCAGCGGGTGGCCCGGTGCATGAAGGCCCGGTTGACCCGCGCCATGTCACGGCCCCGCGCGTCCAGGGCGAGCAGCTGACGCGCCATCTGTTCGTCGACCGGGTAGTTGTCCTTGCCGCCGAGGAACCAGTCGTACATCCGGGCCGGATGCGGCTTGCTGGTGTCGATCTCGATGGAGTGGGGTTCTTGCCCGGTCATGGCGCGCTCCGTGGTCGAGTGTCCGTACAGAGTTGGGGGCGATGCGGGGATGCGATGTCAGGTGAGGAGGAAGTCGGCCTGGCCGGCCTTGGCGCCCTGGATGAACGCGGCGATCTCGCCGTTGGAGTAGATGAGAGCGGGGCCGTCCGGGTCGGCCGACTGGCGTACGGCGACCCGCCCGTCGGCGAGCTTCATGGCCTCGATGCAGTTGCCGCCGTTCCCGCCGCTCCACGGCTTGTACCAGCCTTCGGAGCCGAGGTCACCGGCCGGCATGCCGTTGTATATGTGGTTCATCACAGCTCCTTGCGGAAGTCCCGGAGGATTTCCTTCGTGCGTTGTGCAGTTGCGGCCTGAGCCGCCATGCGGTCCATGACTTCGAGGTAGGAGGCCACCTCGGGGCGGGCGTCGAAGTAGACGGCTCCGGTCAGGTACTCGCTGTAGACCATGTCGGGGAGTTCGGGGACGGCGAACCGGAAGAGGACGAACGGTCCGTAGGTTCCCGGGTGGTGGCCGGTGGCGAACTCCGCGATCTGGAGCGTGACGTGGGGAAGCTCCGTGGCTTCGAGCAGCTTGTCGATCTGCGCGCGCATCACCTGCGGGCTGCCGACGGGCCGCCGCAGTACGGTCTCGTCCATGATCGCCCACAGTTTGGGGGCGTCGTCCTTGGCCAGCAGGGACTGGCGCTCCATACGCAGCGCCACATGGCGCTCGATGTCCTCGGGGCGGGTCTGGCCGACCGCTCCGGTCCGCATCACGGAACGCGCGTAGTCCTCCGTCTGGAGCAGTCCGGGCACGAAGTGCGGCTCGTACATGCGCAGGAGGCTCGCCGCGCCCTCCAGGCTGACGTACATGCTGAACCAGTCGGGCAGGACGTCGTGGAACCGCTGCCACCAGCCCGGCTTGTTCGCCTCCTCCGCCAGCTCGACGAAGGCGTCGGCCTCCTGTTCGGCGACGCCGTACGCCTTCAGCAGCGACTGGACGTAGGGGATCTTCAGCCCGACCTCGGCCGTTTCCATTCTGCGTATCGTCGCCGGGGCGACCCTGAGCACCTTCGCCGCCTGGTCCCGGGTCAGGCCGACACGCTCGCGCAGATCCTGCAGGCGCTTGCCGAGGACGACCTGGCCCACGGTCGGGGCGGACCGCGGTTCGCTCACTTCAGACCTCCCCATGCGCTGTTTTGCGAGCAGTGTGCCATGCGTGCGCCCCCAACGACACAGTCACTCTGGAAATTTCAGAGTGCCCCTTGCCAAGTGTCATCGTCAGGGGGAGAGTTGACTCCCGAACCAGTTCGCTCAGTCATGCCCGCTCCCGAGCACCCGGGGAACGAAGCGTGACGCAGCCCCCACTGTGAGGAATCGGTCGTGGCACCTGGCAGTGCGCTCATCCCCCGGCTCATGGACCTCAGCCCCGGGACGGAGGCGCTCCGTTACTGCTTCGCGCTGCCGGCGCACCCCGAGTCGGTGGCCGGTGCGCGCGAGCTGACGCGGGCCCGGCTGGACGCCTGGAAGCTGGGCCGCGACGCCTGTGACGCTGCCGTCCTCATCGTCTCCGAGCTGGTGACCAACGCGGTCGTGCACACCGCGAGCACCCGGGTGGTGTGCGAGCTGAGCCGGCTCGGCAGGCGACTGCGGATAGCCGTGCAGGACCAGGGGCACCAGCCCGGCGGCCCGCGGCTGCGCCGCTCCTCCGACGACGAGCACGGCCGCGGTCTGCTCCTCGTCGACGCGATGAGCAGCGCCTGGGGCTCGTACGACGCCGGGGACTCCTCCGGGCGCATCGTCTGGGCGGAGCTGCCGCAGGAGGCCGAGCAGCTCTCCGGCACGGAGCGGCCATGTTGAGGAACGCGCTGTCCCGGCTGCGCGCGGCGCACCGGGCCCGGACGCCCGAACAGGCCCGTGGCGGCCGGGTGCGGCTGGCCCTGCCCGCCTCGATGTCGGCCAGCCTGGGCTGCGACGCGGTCGGGGTGCCCGCCCGGCACGGCTTCCGCCTCATGTCCCATCTGCCGCGCACCGGATGCGTCTTCGCCGACGCGGACCGCTGGTGGTGGATCGTCCCGGCCGGCTCCGATCTGGATCTCGACTGGCCCGCGCAGGTGACGTACGCGCGGGACGCCGATGTGCCCGGCGGCCGGCCCCGGTTGATCCACTCACCGGAGGGCCTCACGCCGTACACCCCGCCCATTCCCCTCTTCCTGATGGTCTGCCAGGTGACCGGGGTGACGCCGAGCTGGGCCGGCGCCGGTACGCCGAGCGTCGTGTCCGCGCCCTGATCCCCGCCGCCGGTCCGGTGGCTCAGGGCCGGTCGAGGTACGCGAGCCCCGGGTGGACCTCGGTGTAGCGGTCGAGCAGCCGCCGGGCCACCGCCACGGAGTCGACCAGCGGGTGCAGCGCGAAGGCCTGGACGGCGGCCGCGCGGGATCCGCTCTCCGCCGCCTCCAGCACCGCCCGCTCCACGGCCTTCACCGCGGTGACGAGGCCGACCGCGTGGTACGGGAGGGGCGGCACGGCCACCGGATGGGCCCCGTTGGCGTCGACGAGGCAGGGCACCTCGACGACGGCGTCCTCGTCCAGGGCCGCGAGGGTGGTGCGGTTGCGGACGTTGAGGATCAGCGAGGTGCGTTCGTTGCGGGCGACGGCCCGCATCAGGGCGAGCGCGACCTGTTCGTAGCCGCCGGACTCCAGGTCGCTCTCCTCCCGCTCCCCCGCCCCGGCGACCTCACGGTTCTCCGCCATGTACGTCGCCTCGCGTTCGGCGCGGGTGCGGTCCCAGGT
Source organism: Streptomyces sp. NPDC091289 (assembly GCF_044757365.1). NCBI lineage: Bacteria > Bacillati > Actinomycetota > Actinomycetes > Kitasatosporales > Streptomycetaceae > Streptomyces > Streptomyces sp. NPDC091289. Next base: position 64,156 of record NZ_JBIVUT010000036.1, on the reverse strand, counting down.
GGCCAGGGCGGGGGTGCCGGGCTCCCGCATCCGGGCGTAGAAGCCCTCCTGCTGGTCCCGGAGGAAGGCGCCCCGGGTCTGTTCGGCCTCCTGGTAGGCGGTGACGGCTTCCCGGTTGAAGTAGTAGTAGTGCAGGTATTCGTTGGGGATCGCGCCCAGCGACCGGAGCAGTTCCGCGCCGAAGAGGCGGCCCTCCTCGAAGGATTCGAGGAGCTTCGGGTCGGCGAGCAGCCGGGGCAGTTCGTCCCGCCCGTCCACATACAGCCCTCGCACCCACCCGAGGTGGTTGAGCCCGGCGTAGTCGATCCAGGCCCGGTCCGGATCGGCGCCCAGGACGCGGGCGATGCGCCGCCCGAGCCCGACCGGCGAGTCGCAGATCCCGATGACCCGGTCGCCCAGGTGCCGGGACATGGCCTCGGTGACGAGGCCCGCCGGATTGGTGAAGTTGATGACCCAGGCGTGCGGGGCGAGCCGGGCGATGCGCCGGGCGAGGTCGAGGGCGACGGGGACGGTGCGCAGCCCGTACGCGATGCCACCGGCGCCGACGGTCTCCTGGCCGAGCACGCCTGCGTCGAGGGCCACCCGTTCGTCGGCGGCGCGGCCGGCCAGTCCGCCGACCCGGATGGCGGAGAAGACGAAGTCGGCGCCGCGCAGCGCCTCGTCGAGTTCCGTGGTGGCGACGACGGCGGGGGCGTCCGCGATGCCCCGCCCCTGTTCCGCCAGGACGCGGGCGACGGCGGTGAGCCGGTCGGCGTCGGTGTCGTACAACGTGACCCGCGAGACGCGGCCCTCGGCGTGATCGCCGAGGAGGGCCCCGTACACGAGGGGCACCCGGAATCCGCCACCGCCAAGAATTGTCAGCTTCACGCTGCTCGATGGTACGGGCAGGTCCGGGCTCCCCGGCCGCTGCCCACGCGAGCGGGTCCAAGCTCCCCGCACCCTCACGGGCGTACGACGCGGCGGCCCCGGGCCCGTGGGCGTGATCCGGGGCCGCCGCGGCGGGACGGGTCAGCGGCGGATCAGTAGCCGCTCCACCAGCGGGTGACCGCCTGCCAGAGCCGGGCGGGGGCGGCCGGGCGGCGCTGCCGAGGGATCGTCGCCACCGGAGCGGGCTCGGCGGCGGGGGCCGGTGCGGCCGCGGGGGGCGCGGCCGGGGCGGTCCTGGGGGCCGCGCCCGGGGCGTGGGCGGGCTGTGCGCCGGCCGCCTCGTACCGGGGCTCGGGAACGGGTCCGGCCGGGGAGGAGATCTCCCAGGCGTCGGCCGGGCGGGCGGCGCGGGCCATCACCGAGAGCGGGTCGGCGTCCAGCTTCTGCTGCGGGCTGGGGGCGAACTTCACCGGCAGCTCGACCAGGTGGCGGGACATGATGTTGCCGACCCGGCGCAGTTCGTTCTCCGCGACGCCGAGCTCCAGGTCCGGGAGGCGCATCAGGAGCGCGTCGACCCCGACGTCGGCGATGGCACGGCCGATGTCCTGGCCCGGGCACTCGTGGGGGCCGCCGCTGAAGGCGAGGTGGGCGCGGTTGCCGCCCATGTCGGCGCCCAGGTCCGGGCGGACGACGGGGTCGGTGTTGGCCGGGGCGATCCCGACGAGCAGCGCGTCGCCCGCCTTGATCTGCTGGCCGCCCAGCTCGGTGTCGCCGACCGCCCAGCGGCCGAAGACGGCGGTGAACGGCGGCTCGTCCCAGAGGGTCTGCTCCACCGCCTCGGGGACGGTCATGTGTCCGCCGCTGAGCCGGGCGCGGAAGCGCGGGTCGACCAGGACCATGCGCAGCACGTTGGCGATGAGGTTGGCCGTGGACTCGTAGGCGGCGATCATGATGAGGCGCAGATGCTCCACGACCTCGATGTCGGTCATCGTCGCGGGGTGCTCGACGAGCCAGCTGGCGAAGTCCGGCGCGGATTCGGCGCGGCGCCGCTCGACCAGGCGCGTCAGCACGGACACGATATGGGCGTTGCTGGCCACGGCGGTCTCGGTGCCGCGGGTCATGTCCCGGGCCGCCTGGACGAGACGCTCGTCGTACTCCTCCGGCATGCCGAAGATCGCGCACACCACCATCATCGGCAGATGCTCCGCGAACTGGCTGACCAGGTCGGCGGTGCCCTTCTCGCAGAAGTCGTTGACGAGGCGGTTACTGAAACGGTTGATGTGGCGGCGCACGCCCCGGGTGTCGATGCGCTCCATGCTGTCGGTGACCGCGCCGCGCTGGCGCTCGTGCTTGGCGCCGTCGGCGAACACACAGACGGGCTGCCAGGTGAAGATCGGGGCGAGCGGGTGGTCCGGGGCGACGCTGCCGTCCTGGAGGGCCCGCCAGCGCCGCGAGTCCCGGGAGAACTGGGACGGCGTACGGGTGACGTGGAGGTTCTCGCTGTGGCCGAGCACCAGCCAGGCGGGCACGTCGCCGTGGAGCAGGACCGGGGCGACCGTGCCGTGTTCGGCGCGGAGCTTGTCGTAGAGGCCCGCGGGGTTGTTCTCCGCCTCGGGGCCGTAGAGCCGGCGCAGTCCGCCGGGGCCGGTGTCGAGGTTGTGGGCCGGGCACTGGGGCGGCGGCACGGCGCCGGGTTCGTGGTGGAAGGGGGTTGTCACAGGGGCTCCAGGGATCAGGATTCCAGGGCTGGTGCACAAGCGGGCGGGACGGGGCGTCCGGGCGCGGACCCGGCCGGGGGCGTACGCCAGGGGATGGCGCGCGCCCCCGGAGTGTCGGGGCGTCAGGCGAGCGGGACGGCCAGGTTGTGCAGATAGCGCATCAGGGTCATCAGCACATCGCGGCTGGAGGCCCGCAGCCGGGCGTCGCAGTCGACCATCGGGACCTCGTCCGGCAGGTCGAGGGCTCTGCGCAGGGCCTCGACCGGGTGGTGCGGCGCGTCGGGGAAGGTGTTCACGGCCACCACGAACGGCACTCCGCGCTCCTCCAGCCGGCCGATGACGTCGAAGCTGACCTCGAGCCGTCTCGTGTCGATGAGGACGACCGCGCCGAGGGCGCCCTCGAAGAGGCCGTTCCACAGGAACCAGAAGCGTTCCTGGCCGGGGGTGCCGAACAGATAGAGGATCAGTTCCTCGCTGAGGCTGATCCGGCCGAAGTCCATGGCCACGGTGGTGGCGGTCTTCGTCTCCACCCCGGCGTTGTCGTCCACGCCGACGCCGGCCTGGGTCATGGTCTCTTCGGTCGTCAGGGGCCGGATCTCGCTCACCGAGCCGACCATGGTCGTCTTGCCGACGCCGAACCCGCCGACGATCACGACCTTCACCGCGGCGGTGGCCGTGGTGGGAAGGACGTCCTCGCTGCGGGGTCCGGTGATCGTGTCAGAGCTTCTGAAGTCCATGCATCACCGCTTCGAGAAGGGACCTGTCGGGGAGAGTGGCGCGGACGATCGGCGCGCGCGACTCGATGAGTTCGGTCGCGAGGAGATCGCTCAGGAGCGAGGTGACCACGCTGAACGGCAGGCTGAGGTAGGCCGAGATCTCGGCGACGGACAGGGGGGCCTGGCAGAGCCGCAGGATGGCCGCCTGCTCGGGCTGGAACGTCGGCGAGGGCTCCGCCTGCGCGACGACCATCGTGACCAGGTCCAGCGCGGCCCGTTCGCTGTCGTCGAGGTCGCCGGTGATCACGTACAGCCGTTCCGGATCGAGGAGATCCGGATCGGCCTTGCGGCGTTCTCGTCGAGGACCACTCATCCGGACTGCCCGCCGTGGCGGGGCGGGCTGGTCAGGTGGGCTCCGATCCGCACGACCATGTCCCGCATCCGGGCGCCGACGAGTCCGGCGTCGACGGTCTCGCCGGCCAGGACCGCGAGATAGGCGCCTGCGCCGGCCGCCATCAGGTAGAAGAACCCGCCCGTCACCTCGATGACGACGAGCTTCATGAGGCCGTCGCTGTACGGGATCTCGGTGGCCACCGCGGCGGCCAGGCTCTGCAGTCCTGCGCAGGCCGCCGCGAGCCGGTCGGCGACATCGGGGTCGCCGCCGTGCATCGCGATGCGCAGGCCGTCCGAGGAGAGCACCACGATCTGGTGGATGCTCGGAACGTCGTCGGCCAGTTCCTTGAGCATCCAGTCCATGTTTCCCCGCTGCTGGATCACTTCAGGTCTCCCTTGTCCCACGCGTCATCGGAGTCTTCGCCGTGCTTTCGTTCCTGCGGTACGCCGTTGACGGCCTTGGTGAAGGCCTCCAGCCACAGGCCGGGGGGCTTCTCCTCGCCGCGTCCGTCGTCCGCGCCCTCGTCCCGGCCGGGCTGGAACCCGTTCGTGGGGGCGGGGGGCGGCGGCGTGGGCTGCTGCGGGAGGTTGTGCGAGCCGAGCGGGGCGCGGCCCCGGCTGCGGCGCTGCGGCAGCCCGTTCTCGGTCCACTCGGTGACCACGGGAAGCTCGTCCTCCATGGCTGCCGCGGGAACGGCCGGGCGCGTGGCGGCCGCGGGAGCGCCGGTGGGGACCGGTGCGGCGACGGACGGCACGGGGCCGGTGGCGGCGGGCTTGGGCTTGCGCTTGCCGGGCGGCGGCACCACGTGCTGGAGCTGCGACATGTCCAGGGAGCTGGTGGGCCGCGAGGTGGCGCCGATGCCGTGGGCGATGCCCGGGGCGGGCCCGGTGGTGATCATGTCGCGCGGCACGATGAGGACGGCGCGGACGCCGCCGTACGCCGACTGCCGCAGCGACACCTGGAGTTGGTACATCCGGGAGAGCCGGCCGACGACGGCCATGCCGAGGCGCGGGGACTCCCCCAGGTCGTTCATGTTGATGCCGGCCTGGGCCTGGGCGAGCATGTTCTCGGCCCGGGCGCGGGCCTCCTCGCTGAGGCTGACGCCGCCGTCCTCGATCTCGATGGCGATGCCGGTCTGCACCTCGACCGCGGTGACGTGCACCCGGGTCTGAGGCGGGGAGTAGCGGGTCGCGTTGTCGAGGAGTTCGGCGCAGGCGTGGATGAGCGGCTCGACCGAGGTGCCGACGATGGCGACCTTGGCGATCGAGTGCAGATCGACGCGCTGGTACTCCAGGATGCGGGACATCGCGCCGCGCAACACGCTGAACAGCGGTACGGGCTTGGGCCACTGGCGGCTCGGACGGGCGCCGCCGAGCACGGCGATGGAGTCGGCGAGGCGGCCGATCAGCGCGGTGCCGTGGTCGATGCGCAGCAGGTCGTCGAAGACCTCGGGGTTGCGCCCGTAGTGGTTCTCCATCTCCCGCAGTTCACTGGCCTGGCGGTGCACGATCGCCTGGACGCGGCGGGCGACGCTGACGAAGGCGCGCTGAGCGGAGTCACGCCGCGCCTCCTCGTTGTCGATGACTTCGAGGACCTGGTAGATCTGCTCGCGCAGCGCCTTGGGCAGATGGCGGTTGGCCACGTCCGCGTCGACGATGTCGCGCATCACTTCTTCGGGCGAGTTGCCCACGCGCAGCCGCCGGATGGCGGCGGGCATGACTTCCTTGGTGAGCCGTACCGTCTCGGCGTCGTGCGAGAGGATGCGGTGTTCCAAGTGGGCGATGCGCTGTTCGTACTCCGCGCGCTGGACGCGCATGGCGCGCCGGCGGCGGTGCAGCGCCACGGTGAGTACGGCGACCACGAGCGTGGTGATCGCGCCGCACACGGCGACTGGTATCCGCGCGGCCGGTGCGACCAGGGCCGATCCGGCGGCGGTGGCGCCGAGGAGCAGGGCCACGGGCAGCAGGACTACGCGGACGACGGGAATGTCTCTGTCGGTCGGCGGTGATTCAACACGGACCATCTAAAACCCTCTGGCGGTTGATTCCGGGATGTATGCGCACGTGAGCGGAGACTCGGGAACAAGTGCTCGAATTCATCTCAACTCGACTTCACTGCGCGTGAGCTTAGCCAGATCAGAACAGTGCTTCGGCATATTCACCCAACCCCCTGCGGAAGCCCGCCGAGAGGAATACACTCACCAGGTTTTGCACTCAGCGCTGTGGAGCGTGCGCGAGGAGTGACAGGCTCCGGAAATCGCCCTTCTGGAGGGCCCGTTGTCCCGGAGACCGATACGGACCCGCCCACCCAAAGCTGCTTTACGGGGCAACTCGCCGCACAGGTCCACCCGTTCGTACCGCAGAGCAGGACAGAGGCACACGTGATCGAACCGGATCGAAAGGTGCAGATTCCTGACCGACGGGCGGGTGGCGCGCAAAGTCGCCGTGCTGACGCGTATACGGACGCCCTCCCGCGCGCGCTGCGGACGCCCTCCGCCGCGTACGCTCCGACCGCCCGGCACGACGGCGCCGGACCGGGAATCATGTCGGTCGGCGGCACACCGACGGTGACGAGAAGGATCGGGCGGGAACATGAGCATGACGGCGGCCGGCGACTACACGATCGCATCGCTGGACACGGGACTCCGGGCCCTGCGGCTCTTCCTCACCCATGACACCCTCACCGTCAGCGAGGCCGCCGAGCGGTTGTCCGTCGGGCGGTCCACCGCGCACCGGGTGCTGAGCACCCTGGAGAGCCGGGGGTTCGCCATCCGCGACACATCGGGGCGGGGGTATGCGGCGGGCCCGGAGCTGGTGCGGCTCGGCCGCCCCGCCGGCTTCGGCCCGGCGGCCCGCGACCGGCTGCGGCCGGTGCTGGACGACGCCGTCGCGCGGACGGGCGAAACGGTGCACAGCGTGGCGCTCATCGGCGACCAGGTCGTCGTCACCGACGGCCGCGAGTCGGGCCATCCGGTGCGGGTGGCCCTGCGGTTGGGGTGGACCGGCCCGGCCCACGCGGAGGCGGGCGGCAAACTGCTGCTGTCCCGGATGACGGCGGACCAGGTGTGCGCGCTGTATCCGCGGGAGGAGCTGGAGCCGCTGACGCCGCGCACCCTCACGTCGCGTACGGCCCTGCTGGACGAACTGGCGCTGATCCGGCGCAGGGGGCACGCGGTCGGCCGGGGCGAGTCGGTCACCGGTATGACCGCGGTCGCCGTCTCCCTGGGCGGGTCCAGCTGGCGGGACCGGCTCGCCCTGGTGGCCGCCGCCCCCGCCGACCGGTCCGACGAGGCCGCGACGGCCGAGCGGGCGGCGCTGCTCGAGGAGTCGGCCGCGCTGGCGGTACCGGCGCACCCCGGCTGAGCCGGCCGCCGGGTCAGCGTCGGGCGCCGCCGAGCCGCCCCTCCAGCTGGACGAGCAACTCGCTGAGCCGGAAGCCGAGTTCGTCGCGACCGCCCTCGTCGAGGCCGGCGAGCACGGCGCGCTCGTAGGCGAGCTGCTCGGGCAGCAGCCGGTCGACGAGGGCCCGGCCCTCGTCCGTGAGGCGGACATGGGCGACCCTGCGGTCGCGGTCGTCGCCCCGGCGGTCGACGAGGGCGCGGTCCTGGAGGGCGCGCAGCCGCTTGGTGACGGCGGCTCCGGAGGAGAAGGTCTCGCGGGCCAGCTCGCCGGGGGTCAGCTCCCGGTCCGTCCGGCGTACGGCGCCGAGCAGGTCGAATTCGGCGCGGGTCAGTCCGGCGGAGCGCAGCGGGGCGTCCTCCGCCTGCTGGAGGAGGGCGGCGCAGCGGTTGATCCGGCCGATGATCTCCATCGGTCCGGTGTCGAGCTCGGGGTTGACGGCCTGCCACTGCCGGACCACCGAGGCAACGATGTCGTCGGTCACTCCGCTCCGATCGAAGGGGCGTGGGCCGTGGGCCCGCGCCGTTGTGCTGTCGCGGCGAGCGTACGGTGTCCGGCCTGCTCGGCCGCGAGAAGGCGCTGCTCGGGCAGGGCGCGCTGCCACCATTCGCCCGCCGCGGTGTCACCCGCCTCGCGCAGTTCGACGAGGCTCGCGGTGAGGGTCCGGCGGGCCCGGTCCCGTTCGGCGGGGGCGGCCCCGTGGTCGGCACCGGTCCGTTCGGCGTCGGCGCGGGCCCGGCGGGTGGCCTCCAGCGCCCGTTCGACCCGCCGCGTCGCCCGCCGGTTGGTGACGAGCGTCGCGGCCAGGAAGCCGGCGGCCGCGCCGAGGACGGTGTCCAGGACCCGGTCGCCGATGAGTTCCCCGGCCGGGTGGGTGCCGCCGAACTCCAGGACCAGCAGGGCCATCGGGGTCACCGCGACGGAGCCGAGCCAGTAGTTGCGGGTGATGAGGGCCTCGGCGGCGAAGCTGAAGAAGAGGCAGCAGCAGACGAGGGCGAGCGGGCTGATCCGGGACACCGGCAGGACGGCCACGAAGACGAGCACGCCCAGCAGGTTGCCGAGGGTGCGCTGGAGGGCCCGGTTCCAGGAGAGGGTGATGTTGGCCTGGTAGAGGGAGGCGGCGGTGACGATCGCCCAGTAGGGGCGGCCGACGCCGAGCGCGGCGCAGAGGTATCCGGCGAGCGCGCAGCCGGTCAGGGTGCGGACGGCGACGGGCAGCAGCGGTGATCCGGGACCGAGTCGGCGCAGCAGGGCCCTGCGGGCCGCGCGGCGGCGATCGGGGGCCCGCAGGGCGGCGCGTTCGGCGTCGATCCCGTAGAGCTCGTCGGCGGTGCCGGGGGCCGACGGCGGCGCGGGCACGGGCCCCCGGGCCCGGGTCAGGGCGGCCCAGGCGCGCAGCCGGTCCGGGTCCGCCGCTCCGCCCCCGGGGCGCGGCTCCGCGAAGGCCGCCTCGGCGTGCACCACCAGGCGTTCCAGCGACCGGCGTACGGGGGTGGGGCGGCCGGCGGCGAGCAGGCACTGCCAGGCGGCGTGCACGGCGGCGGCCGCGGCGTTGCGGGTGCGGGGGCCGGGGTCGGCGGCGCACGCGGCCGCGGCGTCCAGGGCGCGGGCGACGGCCCGGCGTTCGGGGCCTTCACGGCGGACCAGGGCGGGCGCGACGGCGACCAGCCAGGCGAACGCGCCGGCGCCGAGCGTCAGGGCGAGGTGGCCGGGGATCTGTGCCAGGTGCTGTGGGGCGAAGAGGGCGGCGGAACTGACGAAGGTGAAGATCACATGGGCGGGCGGTCCGATCCGGGTGGCGTCGCACAGCACCTTCTGGGCGGCGGCGAGCAGCGCGCCGACGGCGATGAGCACGGCGGTCGATCCGGTGAGGGAGGCGGTGACCAGAGAGACGGCGAGGCCGGCCGTCATGCCGAGCACCACACCGGCGAGGGCCCGGGCCCGCCGGGCGTACGGCAGACCGTGACCGTAGAGCGCGCAGAGCGATCCGGCCATGGTGTACATCACGAGGTCCAGGCGGCCGAGGGCCAGGAGCGTCAGATGGGGGACGGCGGAGGCGACGACCACGCTGAGGGCGGGCTTGAACCAGGTGTCGGACGGCCGGGAGAGCCGGAGGGCCGAGGCCAGCGGGAGGGCCCGGACGGAGGGGCGCCGAGGCCGTATGGATGTATCACTCACCCATATACGTTAACAGGTATTACACCCGTAAATTATCTCTCGCGCACAACACAGCAGGACGCCGCCGCCCGGTTCCGGGCGGCGGCGTCCTGAGGGGTCGGGCGGGAACGGCCGGTCAGCCGAGGCCCCGGGCATCCTGCTTGAGGGCGGTGTCCACGGTCAGCGCCGTGGCGACGACCAGACTGAGCAGCGGCTCGGGCAGGCGCTGGTGGATCTGGAGCACATAGTTGTCGGCCGTCGTGAACATGGTCTTCGCGAGGCCTTCCCAGGTCTTGGTGATCCGGGCGATCTCGGTGCCGTTGTGGTCGACGATGGCGAAGTTCCAGGCGCGCCAGTTCTCCGCCTTGATCGCACCGACCTGCACACCGCCGGCCGTCATGGCGAAATTGATCTTGCCGATGGCGTTCTGCTGGACGATCTCGCCGACGGGCTGCCCGTCGGGGCGCTGGACGATGACGCGCGACTTGATGAACTTCGCGGGGCGGGTCAGCAGCAGTTGCGGCCGGCCGTGCGCGTCGCGGATCTCCAGGCGGTGCGTCAGGTACTGGTCGATGCTGGAGACGAACCGGAGCACCTTGCGCAGCGCGCTCTGGCCGACCTGGACGACCGAACCGACGGTCGCCCCGTGCTGGTCGAACACGCGGTACTCGTTCGTGACCTCGATCAGCTTGGCCTTCTGGTTCACCACCAGGACCGGCTGGTCGAAGAGCGAACCGGCGGACACGGCCTGCTGGGCCTGCGGGGACTGCTGGGCGGGGAACCCGCCGGCGGCAGGGGGCTGCTGAGCGGCCGGGGCCTGCTGAGGCATGGGGGTCTGCTGGGCGGCGGCGGGGGCCTGCTGTCCGTCGGCCGGATGCGTGTGCTCGGTCCACCGGGTCCCGTCCCAGTAGCGCAGCAGCTGCGGGGCGCCATGGGGATCAGGGAACCAGCCCGCGGCTATGTTCGATTGCGTGGTCACTCGGGCACACTATCCCGCGGACAGCTCGACAGCTCGACCCATATAGCTCGACCCATATTCTTTGAATCTTCATACACCCACTACGATGACGGGCGATGACCAGGGTGAGCACGCGGATCGACCGGCAGCGGTACCGCTCCCGCGCGCCCCTCGCCCTGGGCTGGGTGTTCTTCCTGCTGGCCATGCTCTTCTGCTGCACGGCCACCACCTCGGCCGCCGCCGTGCCGGTCGCGGCGGGCCCGGCCGGCACGAGTGCCGTCCGCGCGTTCACCCCGACTCCCGACGCGGCCTTCGAGCCGGTCGTCATGGCCACCGCGGCGGACCGCGGGCTGGGGACCTCGTGCCACGGCGGCTCGACGCACACGGTGGCCGTCGTGCTTCCGGCGTCGTCCGCCCCCGTGGCCGTCCCCTCCCCCGTGGCCTTCGTCCCCGCCGCCCCGCTCACCGGTGCGGCGGCCATCCGGGGTCCCGCACACGACGGTGTGCGTTCCGTCGATCAACTGCGTCTTCAGGTCCAACGGATCTAGAGGCCGGAACCGCTCTCCCGCCGCGCCCTGGCGCCGGTTCACCGGGAGCGGCTTTCCGTATGCCCCGCATCCCTTCCCCCTTCCTTCATGCATCGCCCCGTATGCATCGGTTGAACGACGAGGACTTCCCATGGCTTCCCCCAAGAACCAGAACAACCCGGCATCGGCACGTCGCGCCAAGCTCGAAGAGGCACGGCGCAAGGAGCGCGCCCGCGAGCGCCGCGGCCGCATCATCACCATCACCGCGTCGGTGGCCGTCGTCGGCGCCCTGGTCGCCGGAGGCGGCTATCTGATGGTGCAGGCGAACGAGAAGGACAAGAAGGAGGAGCAGGCCAAGACCTCGCCCGTCACCGGTGAGCGCAGCTGGGACAAGCTGACGCAGGAGCACGTGGCGAACAAGGTCGACTACCCGATGAACCCGCCCGTCGGCGGCGACCACAACCAGGTCTGGATGAACTGCAACGCGGACGTCTACACCGAGGAGATACCGAAGGAGAACGCCGTGCACTCGCTGGAGCACGGCGCGGTCTGGGTCACGTACAACGACAAGGCCTCCGACGCGGACATCGAGGCGCTCACGAAGAAGGTCAAGTCGACCCCGTACTCCCTGATGAGCCCGGTCAAGGACCAGAAGGACCCGCTGATGCTCAGCGCGTGGGGCAAGCAGGTCACCGTCAAGAGCGCGAAGGACGACCGGGTCGGACAGTTCTTCAGCAAGTACGTGCAGGGCCCGCAGACCCCCGAGCCGGGGGCCGCCTGCACCGGCGGGCTGGACAAGTGACCGCCCTGGCCCCTTCCGGCTCCACCCGTCGGATGGTCCTCGCCGGAGTCTCCGTGCTGATCGTGGCGCTCGGGCTGGTGGCGCTGATGGTCGTCCGCCCCTCCGCGGCCTCCCCGTCCGGGGCGTCCTCGGCGGCGCGGTCCGCTCCGGCGGAGGACTCCGTGGACGCGGGCTTCGCCCGGGACATGGCGATCCACCACCAGCAGGCGGTCGAGATGTCGTTCATCGTGCGGGACCGCACCGACGACGAGGACGTGCGGCGGCTCGCGTACGACATCATCAACACCCAGGCAAATCAGCGCGGCATGATGCTCGGCTGGCTGGAGATGTGGGGGCTGCCGAAGAGCGCGGCCGGGCCGCCGATGGAGTGGATGGGGCACACCCTCACCCCGACCGACGACGGTTCGTTGATGCCGGGCATGGCCACCGACGCGGAGCTGGAGGCGCTGGAGGCCGCCGAGGGCAAGGCTGCCGAGGTGCTGTTCCTGCGGCTGATGACCGTGCACCACCGCGCGGGCGCGGACATGGCGCAGGCGGCAGCCGGTACGGCGAGGACGGACGCCATCCGGGATCTGGCGGCGGGCATGGTCCGCGGCCAGCAGTCGGAGATCGGCCTGATGGCGGACATGCTGAAGGACCGGGGCGCCAAGCCCTGAGCGCGGGAGGGGACGGTTCCGGCCGGACGGCCGGGACCGCCCCCTCCCGCACCACCGCCGGAAGCTCCGCATCACATAGGCTCGGCGACGATATGAAGAGCATCCTCACTCCGCTGGGGCCCAAGGCCGACAAGGACACCGTGCGACGGCACAATCTGAGCCTGGTACTGCGTGCCGTGCGGGACGAGGGCGAGCGCGGCGAGGCGACCCGGGCCGGGGTGGCCGCCCGGGTCGGGCTGACCCGGGCCGCGGTGTCCTCGCTCGTCGAGCAGCTGATGGACAGCGGGTTCCTCACCGAGTCGGGCAAGACGTTCAGCGGGCACGCGGGCCGCCCCGGCACCGCGCTCAAGGTGGCCCGTACCGGGCCGGCCGGGCTCGGCGTGGAGATCAACATCGATTACGTGTCGGTGTGCGTGGTGGACCTGGCGGGCACCGGCCGGGTCCGGCAGACCGAACACCTCGACAACCGGGGCGCGCCCGCCGAGGACGTCCTCGCCCGCGCGGCCGCGATCGCCGCACGGACCCTGGACTCGGCGCGGGAGCAGGAGCTGCGTCCGGTAGGCGCCGCGCTGGCGCTGCCCGGTCTGGTCTCCGGCGGGGCGGTACGGCAGGCCCCCAACCTCGGCTGGAACGAGGTCCCGGCGCAGGACCTGTTCGGCGACGCGCTCGCCACGCTGCGCCCCGGGCTCGGCGTGCTGCCGGTCGTCTCGGAGAACGAGGCCAATCTCGCGGCGCTGGCCGAGCTGTGGTTCGGCGGCCTCGATGACGTACGCAGCTTCCTGTATCTGACCGGAGAGATCGGGGTCGGCGGCGCGCTGGTGCTGAACGGCGAACTGCTGCGGGGCGCGCACGGGTTCGCCGGGGAGATCGGGCACGTGGTGGTGGACCCGGCGGGGCCGGAGTGCCGGTGCGGGTCGCGGGGGTGCCTGGAGCAGTACGCCGGACAGGCCGCGCTGCTGCGGGCGGCCGGGATCGAGGGGCTCGGCGGCGCCTCCGGAGTGCTGGAGCTGGAGCGGCGCGCGCGGGCCGGGGACGAGCGGGCGGTGGCGGCGGTCGCCGAGGCCGGGCAGATGCTGGGCCGGGTGCTGTCGGGTGCGGTCAACCTGATCGACCCGGACGCGGTGGTGCTCGGCGGGATCTACCGGGGCCTGATGCCGTGGCTGGCGCCGCCCGCCGACGAGGAGCTGACCGGCCGCGTGGTGTCGGGGCTCTGGGCCCCGGGCAGCGGCCGGCTCCGGGTGTCGTCGGTGGCGGGCGACGCGGCGCGGGGTGCGGCGGCGCTCGTGGTGCAGGACGTGCTGGACGACCCGGTGGCGTACGCGGTGCCGTCCGGCGGGTGAGCCGGGGCCGCGCCCGGCCCCGGCTCACCCGGTACGTCAGCGCCCCCGGCTCACCCGGTACGTCAGCGGCCTCGGCCCAGCCGTTACGTCAGCGGCCTCGGCACGCCCGGTGTATCACCCGGTACGTCAGCGCACGGCGAGCAGGTGGTCCATGGCGAGCTGGTCCAGCGCCTCGAAGGCCATGCCGCGTGCGGCGGCGGCGTCCACGTCGAAGTCCTCGTAGGCGGTGCGGTCGGCCAGGAGGCTCGCCAGGCCCTCGCCGGCGGTGGGCCGCGCCAGTTCGTCCAGACGGGACGCGCGCAGGGCCGCCCGCACCTCGGGGTCGGCGCGGAAGGCGGCGGCCCGCTCCTTGAGGATGAGGTAGTTGCGCATACAGCCCGCGGCCGAGGCCCAGACACCGTCGTAGTCCTCGGTGCGCGGGGGCTTGAAGTCGAAGTGGCGGGGCCCTTCGTAGCCGCTCTCCAGCAGGTCGACGAGCCAGAACGCCTGGCGCAGGTCGCCCGCGCCGAAGCGCAGGTCCTGGTCGTACTTGATGCCGGACTGGCCGTTGAGGTCGATGTGGAAGAGCTTGTCCGCCCACATGGCCTGGGCGATGCCGTGCGGGAAGTTCAGCCCGGCCATCTGCTCGTGCCCGGTCTCTGGGTTGACGCCGACCAGCTCGGGGCGCTCCAGGCGCTCGATGAAGGCCAGGGCGTGGCCGATGGTGGGCAGCAGGATGTCGCCGCGCGGCTCGTTCGGCTTGGGCTCGATGGCGAAGCGGAGGTCGTAGCCCTGCTCGACGACGTACTCGCCCAGCAGGTCGAAGGCCTCCTTCATCCGGTGCAGCGCGAGGCGGACGTCCTTCGCCCCGCCGGACTCGGCCCCCTCGCGGCCGCCCCACGCCACGAAGGTGGTCGCGCCCAGTTCGACGGCGAGATCGATGTTGCGCAGGGTCTTGCGGAGTGCGTAGCGGCGTACGCCACGGTCGTTCGCGGTGAATCCGCCGTCCTTGAAGACGGGATGGGTGAAGAGGTTCGTCGTCACCATCGGTACGACGAGCCCGCTGCTGTCGACCGCCTGCCGGAAGCGCTTGACGATCGCCTCGCGCTCCGTCTCCGGCGCCCCGAAGGGGATCAGGTCGTCGTCGTGGAAGGTCACGCCCCAGGCGCCCAGCTCCGCGAGCCGCTGCACCGACTCGACGGGGTCGATGGCCGCGCGGGTCGCGTCGCCGAAGGGGTCCCGGCCCTGCCAGCCCACGGTCCACAGACCGAAACTGAACTTGTCCTCGGGGGTGGGGGTGAAGCGTTCCGTCATCGTCGTCCGACCGCCTTCGCCTGCCGTCGGGACGCCCGGCGAAGCCCGGCACCCCTATTTGTTCAGTGTCATGACTAATCAAGCACACCGCACCCCCGGCACGGAACCCCCTTGCCGCACGGAGCACGTCCAGCCCCCTGTGCAGAGGGCCGCGCATCCCGTAATTTGTTCGTGCCGCAGCCGAATGATCAGCCCCGTGCACAAGCACCACCACTCACACCCGCACCCGCACCCGCAGCGCGAAAGAGGCCCCCATGCCGTCACCCGGCGTCGTCATCGGCGTGGACAGCTCGACCCAGTCCACCAAGGCCGCCTTCATCGACGCGGTGACCGGCGAGCAGCTCGCCGTGGGGCGCGCCCCGCACGTGGTCACCGGCGAGGCCGGGGCCCGGATGAGCGATCCGGAGGTCTGGTGGCGGGCCCTGTGCGAGGCGGTGGCCGCCGGGCTGAAGGAGTCCGGCCTCCCCGCCCGCGCGGTCACCGGCATCGCGGTCGCCGGACAGCAGCACGGGCTCGTCGTACTGGACGGGGCCGGCCGGCCGCTGCGCCCCGCACTGCTGTGGAACGACACCCGCTCCGCACCGCAGGCCGCCGCCCTCACCGAGGCGCTCGGCGGGCCCGGGGCCTGGACGGCGCGGACCGGCTCCGTACCGGTGGCGTCCATCACCGCCTCCAAGTGGCAGTGGCTGCGCGAGAACGACCCCGCGAGCGCCGCGAACGCGGCGGCGGTCCGGCTCCCCCACGACTTCCTGACCGAGCGCCTGGCGGGCGTCGCGGCCACCGACCCGGGGGACGCGTCGGGCAGCGGCTGGTACTCCACGGCGACCGGCGCCTACGACCCCGTCCTGCTGGAACTCCTCGGCCTCGACGCGGCCCTGCTTCCGGAGGTCGCGCCCACCGGGGCGGCCCGGATCGGCTCGCTCACCGAGTCGGCGGCGAGTGCGCTCGGGCTGCCCGCGGGCATCGCGGTGGCGGCCGGCACCGGCGACAACATGAGCGCCGCCGTGGGCCTCGGGCTGGGCGGCGACGGCCTGCTGGACCACCCGGCGCTCAGCCTCGGCACCTCCGGCACGGTGTTCGCCGCCTCCCGCACCCGCCCCACGTCCACCGCGCTGAACGGCTTCGCCGCCGCCGACGGTACGTACCTGCCGCTGGCCTGCACCCTCAACTGCACGCTCGCCGTGGACAAGGTGGCCGCCCTACTCGGCCTGGACCGCGAGGACGCGGCGCCCGGCGGCGAGGCGGTTGCGCTCCCGTACCTGGACGGTGAACGGACCCCCGATCTGCCGACCGCCGCCGGACTGCTGACCGGGCTGCGCCACGACACCACCCGGCAGCAACTGCTGGGCGCCGCCTACGAGGGCGCGGCCGTCACCGTGCTGCGGGCCATGGACGAACTGCTGGCGGCCTGCGGTCTCGACCCGGACGCGCCCGAGGTCGCCGCCCGGCCGCTGCGCCTGATCGGCGGCGGGGCGCGGGGGCGGATGTGGGTGGAGACGGTGCGCCGGCTCTCGGGCCGCCCGCTCGTGATCCCGGGCAGTGGGGAGCTGGTCGCCCTCGGCGCGGCGGCGCTCGCCGCGTCGGCGGCGGGCGGGGGCGACCCGGTGGCACTGGCGACGGCCTGGCAGAAGTCCGGCACGGACCGTCAACTGCCTCCGCTGGAAAGGGATGTGGAGACCTGGCAGCGAGTCACCTCGGTCCTGGAGCGGGCGTCCGGTCCGCTGCTCGGCGGTTCCTGACACCGCCGGAGGCCAGCATGTCCTCGATGAGGTCGGCGGCGCGCCGGGGGCCGCCCTCGCTCCGGGCGTCGGCCCGCAACTGTGCGCACCGGCGGGCGACTTCGGGGTCGGCGATCAGCTCCTCCAGGGCCGCTCGCAGAGTCTCGGCCGTGGCGTCCGGGGTGTCGATGCGGCGGGCCACGCCCAGCTCCGCCAACCGGTCCGCGTTCATGAACTGTTCGGCGCCCTGGGGCACGGCGATCATCGGGACGCCCGCGAGGAGCCCTTCGCCGCAGCCGCCCATTCCGGCGTGGGTGACGAAAGCGTCCGCCTGGTCCAGAATCGCCCGCTGCGGGACCCAGGAGTGCACTTCGACGTCGGGCGGGATGTCGCCGAGCTCACGCGGGTCGGTGTACTTGCCGATCTGGAGCACGATGTGCCAGCCGGGCAGGTTCCCGTACGCCGCGAGGCACTGGCGGTAGAACTCCGGCCGGTGGGTGTACGCCGAGCCGAGCGAGATCAGCAGGACGTTCTCCGCGCCCTCCGGCCGGGTCCACCGCCCGTGGTCGGCGCGGGAGTCGAAGCAGGGCCCGACGAACGTCACCGCCCCGGTGTCGACCTTGTCGGCGCTGGGCTGCATGGCCCGGGGAATCAGCGCGAGGGCCCGCGCGGGGGTACCGGAGAAGGCGTCCACGTCGAGGGTGGCCGCCCCGCAGCCGGCGAGCCAGTGGCCGAACCTCTCCCGGTACGCGTCGGCGCCGGGCAGCGCCCGCAGGTGCGCCGCGACCTCGTCCTCGTAACCTTCCCAGGCCACGAACGACGGGGACAGCTGCATGAGGGGCCGCCCCTGCGATTCGGCGAGGGCGCGTGCGGCGTAGGCGCCGATGTCGTACAGGTACAGGTCCGCGGGGTCGTCGTCGTAGGCGGTGTGCAGTTGGGGCAGCGCCTGGACGGCCTCGTCGAGGAAGAGGCCCATCGCGGCGACGGGGTCGGCGGGCCAGTCGTTGTCGGCGACCGGCAGCACCGTGGTGCAGGGGACGAATTCGGCGCCGGTGGCCGTGATCCGGTCCGCCAGGGCCGGGTCGTCGGCGTAGGTGACCCGGTGGCCCCGGGCCACCAGCTCCCGGATGATGCCGAGGCCGGGCAGGACGTGGCTGACGATCGGGGCGCCGATCATCGCGATGTGGGAACGGCGTCGGGACGGGCGGGACAAGAGTGATCACTCGTTTCGGGTGGAGGTGGCGGCGGAGGCAGACCGGAGGAGGGGTCAGGTGTCAGTCGCTGAGCGCGGGGACGCGGGCGGGCCGCAGGGCCAGGTGGGCGCCTCGCCAGCGCCGTCGGAGCAACCGGTCGTGGCTGACGAGGACGACGGCACCGTCGAACCCGGCCAGGGCGGCCTCCAGTTCCTCGGCGAGGTCGAGGGAGAGGTGGTTGGTCGGCTCGTCGAGCAGCAGGACGTCGGCGGGCCTGCCGACCAGCCGCGCCAGGGCGAGCCGCTGCCGCTGGCCGGTGGAGAGCCGCCCGACGGGCGCCGACAGCCGGGCACGGTCGAACAGCCCGAGGGCCAGGAGCCGTTCGGCGTGTTCGTCCGGCTCCCCCGGCAACCCTCGGGCGTAGGCGGCCAGCAGGGTCTCGTCCGGCGGGCCGGGCACCGGGTCCTGCGGGAGGCAGCCGATACGGCCGCGCCTGACGACGTGCCCGCGGTCGGGGGCCAGCTCGCCGGCCAGGACGCTCAGCAGGGTGCTCTTGCCCGCGCCGTTCCCGCCAGTGATCAGCAGGTGCTCGCCCGCCCGGACCGTCAGATCGATCGGGTCGAGCCGGCCCGCGACCGAGACCCCGACGGCGTCGAGCACGGTGCCGTGCAGCTGTCCGGCGTGCAGCACGGGCGAGAAGCTCAAGGGGTCCGGCGGGGCCGGAACCGGGTGGGCCAGCAAGCGGTTCAGCCGTTCCTCCGCATTGCGGACGCGGCCGGCCAAGGACTGCTGCACGCGGGCGCCGGCCTGGTTGTAGGAGAGCTTGTCGCCGTCCTTCATCGGCCTGCCGGGGGCCACCCGGCGGGCGGTGACCGCGACCGCGTCGCGCACCCGGTCGACCTCCTCACGCCAGCGGTCGTGGCGCAGGCCCCAGCGCCGCCGTGCCGCCGCCTTCTCCGCGAGGTAGCCGGCGTAGCCGTTGCCGTACCGGGCGACGCCGTGCCGGTCCCCGTCCACCTCCAGGAGAGTCGTCGCGACCTGTTCGAGGAAGCCCCGGTCGTGGGAGACGACCACGGTGGTGCCCCGCCGGCTGCGCAGGTGCCCCTCCAACCAGGTCAGGGCGGCCTCGTCGAGATGGTTGGTCGGCTCGTCGAGGAGCAGCACCTCCGGGGCGGCCGCCAGCACCGACGCCAGACGCAGTCGGGCCCGTTCGCCGCCGGAGAGGGCGCCCATGGTCGAGGCGCGGTCCACCTGCCTCAGCCCGAGGCCGTGCAGGGCTCGCTCCAGCCGGGCGTCGGCGTCGTAGCCGCCGCGCAGCTCGAAGGCCGAGACGGCCTCGCCGTACGCGTCGAGCGCCGACGCGTCACCGTCGGCCATCGCCGCCTCCAGACGGCGCATCCGTCCTTCGATCGCCCGCAGATCGCCCAGCGCGCGGTCGATCACCTGCTGGGCCGTCATATCGGCCGGCAGGACCTCGTCCTGGGCGAGATGGCCGACGCCACCGTCGGCCCGCAGGACGACCCGTCCCCGGTCGGGGCTCTCCCGGCCGGCGAGCAGCCGCAGCAGGGTGGTCTTGCCCGACCCGTTCTCGCCGACGATGCCGGTGCGCTCGCCCCGGGCGAGCGAGCAGGTCACCGAGTCGAGAACGGGCCTGCCGTCGAAGGCTTTGCTGACGGCGAGTGCGGTGATCTGGGTAGGCATACGGGCAACTCCGAAGCTGTCGTGGACGAAGCGGTGGCGGCGGACCGCAAGGCCGGGGGAAAGCTTCGGAAGAGCATCGGCGACTCCACTAGTGCGACAACTGTTGCTTTAAGATGCTGCCATGACCCATGCCACCGGGCAACCTGATTCCCGATGACCGACCTGCCGGAGGATCCGCCGGAACGCGCCCGGGCCGACACGCCGCCGGACCGCCGACCGGGCGGCCGCACCGCCCGCGTCCGGGCCCAGGTGCTCGACGCGGTCCGTGCCGAACTGGGTGAACACGGCTACGAGGGGCTCACGATGGAGGGTGTCGCGGCCCGCGCCGGCGTACACCGGACCACGGTCTACCGGCGCTGGCAGGACGTCGGCGGACTGCTCGCCGACGTCCTCGACGCGGCGGGCGAGGACGACTGGCAGCCTCCGGACACGGGATCCCTGCGCGGCGACCTGACGGCCCTCAACGACGAGATCCAGGAGTCCCTGGTCGTACGGCCGTCGATCCCCCAGGCCCTGATGGCCGCCTCGTTCCGTTCCACGCAGGCCGCCGACGCCCAGCAACGGCTGTGGGAGGACCGGTACGCGCGCTGCGAGATCCTCGTCGGGCGGGCCGTCGAACGCGGCGAACTCCCGCCGTACCCGGACGCGCGCCGCCTGCTGATCGCCGCCACCGCACCGCTCTACCACCAGCTGGTACTCCTGCGAACCGCCCCCGATCCCCAGCTGCCCGCCCAGGCCGCGACCGCGGCGACCCTGGCCGCCACCGCTGGCGCGTTCGCCCGGCCCGCGTCGGGCGAAGAGCCGGACAGCCCCTAAGGCAGCCCCACCAGGCCCCAGCCGCGGCGGGCGGCCGTCGCCGTCACCTCGCCCCATTCACGCAGCAGGGCGATGAAGTCCTCGAAGGTGTCCGGGCGGCCCGCCCAGCCCTCGCACTCGGCGGCGAACGGCGCTCCCAGCTCCTTCAGACGCAGCTCCGTCCGCTCCCAGGCCCGCGCCTTGCCCGGTAGCACCTCCGGCGGGCAGGCCGGCAGGACGTGCCGGTGCCAGCGGTCGGCGGAGGCCGTCAGGAAGAACGCCCCGCCGCCGGTCGAGGCCGGATCCGGCTCTCGACGGGGACGGCCGCCGGCCACCCCCAGTCCACCATGAACAACGTCAGATCCATCCCCATGGCGGCAGCACAGGATTCCCGGCCCGAGCGCCGCCCGGGCCGACCCGGCACCGGCCTCAGGTCAGGGGCGAACCGTGTCGGTGCGAGCGGAGGCACCCTCACCGGGGGCATGCCCGAGGCGCGTGCGCAGGGTCGCGGCGAAGTCCTCGGCACGGGTCAGCTGGGTGCGCAGTTCCTCGATCTTCCGGGCGGCGGCCTGCTCGTAGACCCCCATGCGCTCCAGGAGCGCCGCACGTTCGGTGCTGTCGGTCGGCGGGGCGGCGTCGAGACGGTCGGTGACGTCGAGGAGGTCGCGCATCTCGTCCAGGGTGAACCCGAGGGGCTTCATCCGGCGGATGACCATGAGCCGCTGCACATCGGTCTCGGTGTAGAGACGAAAGCCGCCCTGAGAGCGGGCGGAGGGGATGACGAGCCCGGCTTCCTCGTAGTGGCGGATGGTGCGCAGGGACAGTTCGGTCCGTGCGGCGACTTCGCCGATCTGCATGTGGTCGTCGTCCACGCCTGTGGCCCCGGCCCTTCTCGTCGTGGCGGCCGCATCCCGTACGACCCGCCGAACTCGACTCTAACGTTAGGGTAGAGTTGCTGGTGCGGGAGCGGCTGATCCGCTCCGTCACCGCCGTTCCCGGGGCCGAAGAGGCCCCGGCGAAGATTCCCGATTCTTGCAGGAGAGAGAGCGTGCGCGAGCCCTTGACGCCGATCGCCGCCGTCTGCCCCCCGTGACCCTCCGCACCCCGATGTGAGCCGCCAGCCGCCCGCGCGCGCCAGGCCGGTTCCGTCCCCTCTCGACTTCCGGCCCGCCCTGCAGGCCGTCCGCAGGGTTGCCGACCCGGCCCCTGCGCGCCCTTCCCCGCACGCCCCGGCCCGTCGGCGGGCTGTGCCCGAGCACGACAGGTGCCTGGTTCCTTGTCCACTTCCGTACCGACCTCCGCCGGACAGCTGCGCGGCCTGCGCCCGGACTGGCTGAACGACCCGAAGGTCTGGCGCACCGAGATCCTGGCCGGTCTGGTGGTCGCTCTGGCCCTGATCCCCGAGGCGATCTCGTTCTCGATCATCGCCGGTGTCGACCCGGCGATCGGCCTGTTCGCCTCGTTCACCATGGCCGTGGTGATCTCGATCGTCGGTGGCCGCCGCGCGATGATCTCCGCCGCCACCGGTGCCGTCGCGCTCGTCATCGCGCCGCTGAACCGCGAGCACGGCCTGGGCTACCTGATCGCCGCCGTCATCCTGGCCGGAGTCATCCAGATCGTCCTGGGCGCCCTCGGCGTGGCGAAGCTGATGCGCTTCGTGCCGCGATCGGTGATGGTCGGCTTCGTCAACGCTCTCGCCATCCTGATCTTCATGGCCCAGGTCCCCGAGATGCACGACGTTCCCTGGGCCGTGTATCCGCTGATCATCGGCGGTCTGGCGCTCATGGTGCTCTTCCCGCGCGTCACCAAGGTCGCCCCGGCCCCGCTGGTGTCCATCGTCATCCTCACCGTCATCACGGTCGCGGCCGGGATCGCGGTGCCGACCGTCGGCGACAAGGGAGAACTCCCCTCGTCACTGCCGGTGCCGGGGCTGCCGGACGTGCCCTTCACCATGGACACCCTCACCACCATCGCCCCCTACGCGTTCGCGATGGCCCTGGTCGGGCTCATGGAGTCGCTGATGACCGCCAAGCTCGTCGACGACATCACCGACACCCACTCCTCCAAGACCCGCGAGTCCATCGGCCAGGGCATCGCCAACATCGTCACCGGCTTCTTCGGCGGCATGGGCGGCTGCGCCATGATCGGCCAGACGATGATCAACGTGAAGGTCTCCGGCGCCCGCACCCGACTCTCCACCTTCCTGGCGGGCGCGTTCCTGATGGTGCTGTGCATCGTCTTCGGCCCGATCGTCTCCGACATCCCCATGGCCGCCCTCGTCGCCGTCATGGTCATGGTGACCTTCGCGACCTTCGACTGGCACTCCATCGCCCCGAAGACCCTGAAGCGGATGCCCGCCGGCGAGATCGCCGTCATGGTCATCACGGTGGTCGTGGTGGTCGCCACCGACAACCTCGCCATCGGCGTCGTTGTCGGCTCCGTCACCGCCATGGTCATCTTCGCCAAGCGCGTCGCCCACCTCGCCGACGTCACCGCGGTCACCGACCCCGACGACACCACCGTCGTGTACTCCGTGACCGGCGAACTGTTCTTCGCCTCCTCCAACGACCTCGTCGGCCGGTTCGACTACGCGAACGACCCCGACCACGTCGTCATCGACCTCTCCGCCGCCCACATCTGGGACGCCTCCTCCGTCGCCGCCCTCGACGCCATCGAGACCAAATACCGGCAACGCGGCAAGACCGTGGAGATCATCGGCCTCAACGGCCCGAGCGCCCACCTCCACTCCAGGCTCACCGGCGAACTCACCGGCCACTGACCCCCACACCCGCCACCTCGCACTCCAAGACCCCCGGTTGGGAATACGAACTGATTTTCCATAAGATCCGGCGATGATCACTAGAAAACGGCTGACGACCGGGGTGGGCATAGCGCTCGCCACCCTGGCCGCCGGGCTCGGCACCGCGATCCCCGCCGCCGCCGACGAAGCCCCCGCCACCCCCTCCCCCAAGGTCGAGCTGGTGCTCGACGTCAGCGGCTCCATGCGCACCCGTGACATCGACGGCCAGTCCCGGATGGCCGCCGCCAAGCAGGCGTTCAACGATGTTCTGGACGCGGTGCCCGAGCAGGTGCAGCTGGGCATCCGAACGCTCGGCGCGGACTATCCGGGCGAGGACCGCAAGGTCGGCTGCAAGGACACCCGGCAGCTGTACCCGGTCGGCCCGCTGGACCGTACCGAGGCCAAGACCGCCGTCGCCACCCTCGCCCCGACCGGCTTCACGCCGATCGGCCCGGCCCTGCTCGGCGCGGCCGACGACCTTGAGGGCGGGGACGGTTCACGGCGGATCGTGCTCATCACGGACGGCGAGGACACCTGCGGGCCGCTCGACCCGTGCGAGGTGGCCCGGGAGATCGCCGCGCGCGGCACCCACCTGGTCGTGGACACCCTGGGCCTGGTGCCCAACGCCAAGATCCGCCAGCAGCTGACCTGTATCGCGGAGGCCACCGGCGGCACGTACACCGCCGTCCAGCACAAGGACGAACTCTCCGACCGCGTCAAGCAGTTGGTGGACCGGGCCGCCGAGCCCGTCGTCACTCCGGTGGCGACCGAGGGGGCCAAGAGCTGTGCCGCCGCGCCCGAGCTGAAGCCGGGTCTCTTCACCGACCGCTCGGAGATCGGCCAACACCGCTGGTACCGCGTCGATGTGCTGCCCGGTCAGGAGCTGCGCGCCTCCGCGAGCGTGGCCGCCGACCGCGCCGTGGACGACGACTACGGGGTGCTGCTGCGCGCGGTGACCGTGCACGGACGCGAGATCGTCCGGGGCTCCGAGGCCGGGACCGGCCGCACGGACGTGATCTCGTCCGGGCTGCGCTATCCGAAGCCCGAGGTGGAGGACGGTGACGACGGCGACGGCAAGCCCGCCGCCGAGACCGTCTGCCTCCAGCTCGCCCACTCCTTCTCCGCGCCCGCCTCGGTGAAGAAGTCCCCCGGTCTGCCGGTCGAACTGACCGTGGACCTGGTGGACGGCCCGGACAACGCCTCCGACGTGGCGGCCTTCGGGCTCGGCCGCGGCTGGTGGCTGCTCGGCGTGCTGGTCCTGACCGGACTGGTCGCGGGCCTGCTGACCGGCTGGATCTCGCGCTGGCGTGTCGCCGTATGGAGGACCAACTGATGCGTACGACCACTCGCCGCACCCACGGCGTGCGACGCGCGCTGACCGGGGCGCTGCTCGCCGGACTGACCCTGCTCACCTCGGCCGGCGCGGCGGTGGCGGACGACCCGTCGGCGAGCGCGAGCCCCGCAGACGACGGGGCGGGCCCCACGGAGGCCGGGACCACGTTCCGTACGGCCACCGCGCTGAAGCAGGACCAGACGGGCACCGCGCAGGCCTCGACGGGCGACTACCTGTACTGGGTGTTTCCGGCCGACGCCGGTCAGCGGCCCACCGTCGAGGCCACGGTGAAGCTGCCCGAGAACGCGGCCCGGCGCTCCACGTCCACCTGGCAGATCGACGTGTACGACGGTCTGCGCCGCCGCCAGGCCTGCATGTACGGGCACCAGACCAGGAAGGCGGCGGCCGACGCGGCCACCGTCGAGCTGTCCTGCGTCCTGCGGCCCGTGCGGGCCTGGTCCGAGCCGTGGGCGAACGACCCGCTGCCCGGCAGCTACTACGTCCGGCTCACGGTGGTGGACCTGCCCGCCGACGAGCTCGGACTGCCGGTCGGCGCCGAGGTGAAGGCGACCGTCAAGGAGCAGGGCGGGGCCCACGACGTGGACGGCGCGCTCTCCGAGCCGCTGGTGCCGGGCGTCTCGGTCGCCGGTGCGAAGGACGGCGACGCGGACGGTTCGGCGGCGCCGCGGGTGCCGTCCGCCGGTGAGCCGGAGGACGGCTGGGCCTCGGGCTGGTGGACCGACCGCTGGCTGTGGACCGTGGGCGGCGGCGTGCTCGCCGCGCTGGCGGCCGTGTTCGGCTACTCGCTGACGCGGGGCCGGGGCCGGCCGGCCGGGGTGCCGCAGGGCGTCTGACGGTCCCGTCGGCCGCTCCCCCGGGTGGCGGCCCGCCCGGACCTCGAAGATCCTGGCCCCCGACAAGGGCGGGATCTTCGAGGTCGGGGAGGCACGGCCGATGTGGCAGTTCTTCGCGGACAACCCGTGGGTGGCGGTGTTCGCCGTGATCACGCTCGGCGCGCTGCTCGGCATGGTGCGCTTCGGGCCGGTCCGGCTCGGCGCGGCGGGGGTCCTGTTCGTCGGTCTGTTCGTCGGGGCGCTGGACGAGGACATCGCCGCCGCCGTGCCGGCCGGGGTCTCGGCGCTGGGTCTGGCGCTGTACGTGTACACGGTCGGCCTGGAGTCGGGCCCCGCGTTCTTCCGTGAACTGCGCGGCCAGCTCCCGGTGATGGCGGGAGCGGTGGTGGCCCTGGCCGTCACGGCGGCGGTGGTCGGCTTCGTCGGGCACAGCGGGTTCGGCATCAGCGGGCCGTTCCTCGCGGGCGGCTACGCGGGCATCGGGACCACCACCCCGGGGCTCGCGGCCGCCCAGGACGCCTCGGCGGACCCCACGGAGCCCGCCGTCGGATACGCCATCGGCTATCCGCTCGCCGTCGTCATCACGATCCTGTTCGTCTCGGCGATCGCGGCCCGCCGTCGCTGGACCGCCCGCCGGGACCCGGACTCGGGCCTGCCGTCCACGCTCATCACCCGTACGGTCCAGGTGGGCCGGGGCCTGCGCTGGGCCGACGTGCCCGGCGTCGCCGCGCACCGGGTGCTGGCCAGTGAGTACCGTCCCGCCGACGGCGTCACCCGGGTCGCCCGGGAACTCGACCGGCTCTCCCCCGGTGACCAGGTCGTCCTGGTCGGCGGCGAGGACGACGTACGGGCGGCGACGGACGCGCTCGGGGCCCCGGCCCCGCGCCATCTGCTGGACGACCGCAGCACGGTGGACTACCGGCGGGTCCTGCTCACCAACCCGGAGCTGGCCGGGCACACCGTCGCCGAGCTCGGACTGGGCGAGAAGTACGGGGCCGTCGTCAGCCGGGTGCGGCGCGGCGACTTCGACATGCTCGCCCACGACGATCTGCTGCTCCAGCTCGACGACCGGGTGCGGGTGGTCATGCCGCGCGAGCGGACGAGCGAGGTCACCACGTACCTCGGGGACACCGAGGCGAAAGTCAGCGAGGTCAGCGCGGTCAGCCTGGGCCTCGGTCTCACTCTGGGCTTCCTCATCGGCATCCCCTCCCTCACCCTGGGCTCCACCACACTGGCCCTGGGCACGGGGGCCGGTCCGCTGGTGATGGGCATGCTCCTCGGCTGGCGCCGCCGCACCGGCCCCCTCGTCTGGACCCTGCCGACCCGGGCCAACCTGACCCTGCGCCAGATCGGGCTGCTGCTCTTCCTCGCCGTCGTGGGGCTCACCTCGGGCTATTCGTTCCGCGAGAACGCCTTCTCCTTGTTCGGGCTGAAGCTGGTGGCGGTGCTCGCGATCGGCGCGGTCGTCAGCTACACCCTGATGGTGCTGGTCGCGAAGGCGCTGGGGCAGAGCCGGGAGCGCACCATGGGACTGCTGTCGGGTTATGTCGGCAACCCGGCGATCGTCGCGTACGCCAACAGCCGGGCGAGCGACAGCCGGATCAACAACGGCTACTCGACGCTGTTCGCGCTCGCCATCCTGGTCAAGATCGTCTGCATCCAGCTGATCGTCGGACTCTGACCGTGCGGGCGCCGGAAATCCCACTTCTTGGCGCCATCACCGGCGGGGGCCCGGAACATTCCGGGGATAGTGCCTGTCATCACTGTCCCGCCCTTCGATCTCCTTCAAGTTGGCCGCGTAGACCTTCTCGCCGACGCCGTCCCCACGCCGTCGGCACTCGTTCAGAGCCTTGCGGGTCCATGCCCGGGCCTCGTCGCGATCGCCGAGGTGGAAGCAGTTCAGGCCCAGCAGGCCGCACAGCTTGCCGAGGAAGCTGCGGACAGGCGAGTCCTCGGCGTAGGCGTCCAGTTCGTCGAAGAGCCTCAGCAGAGCCCGGTTGCTCTCCACAAACAGAGCTCGGTCGCTCAGCCGCTGTGCGTGCGTCAGATCCTCCCGACAGGCGTTCAGCCGACGTCCTTCGGTGCTGCCCCGGCGCATCTCGCGAGCGGTGAGCAGGTCGTCGAGGACTTCGGAGGCTCGCGTCATGCTCGGGTGACCCGAGCGCCGTGCCAGATCATGCGCACGACGGGCGTGCTCAATGGCTGCGTCGAGGTCGTTCCGTACAGTCGCGTGCGTGGCCATGCGGGAGTAGATGATCGCCGTCCAGCCGTCGTCGGCCGACCCCTCGCCGAGCATTTCGCGAAGCAGCCTGTCCGCGGCCTCGAAGTCTCCGTCCTCGACGAGAACATCCGTCTCGTGGAGCTTCTCCAAGGAGCCCCGCCGGTCGACTCCCGACAGTTGGCGCAGCGCGGCAGGATGGCCCAGCATGTCCAACTCGCGCGCGATCCGCTGAGCCGTCAGCATGAAGGGCCGCATGGCCTCCATATTGGCGCGGACGTTTTCCCGCAGTTGCCGAGGCACCCTCAGCCACATGTCCCGGTCAGCGTCGAGTTCCGCGGCGTGCCGTCGGCACTGTGCGCTGAAGCCGGCATGGTCCCCATCCCGGTCGGCCACGCTGAGGGCACGTAGCACCCGGCCGAGATCCCCCTCGACGAACTCACCCAGATGTGGAGTCTTCAATGGACCGACGCTCCCCACTGCAGCAGATGGCCGTACAGGTGCATGGACAGCAGCCCGGACGGGTGCTCGTAGCCGGAGCCCCACCCGGACAGGAGGCCGCTGTGCGGTGCACCGGGCGTCACGTCACCGATGATCTGTTCCACGTTCCCCTCGGTTTGGTCCAGGGACACGGTGATGGCCGGGAGTCGAGCCTCGTACACCAGGCGGCACAACGCCTGACCCACATCGTTCGCCACCAGGCCCGACTTCCCCACCACGACCCATACATCGGCTCGCACGGACCGCGCCCGCAGCCGCCCGTACGGCAGATGCCCGACGGGGACCGGGTCCACCGCGGTCCAGCTGCCCGAGACGACCGTGACCCGCAGCTGCTTCTCCAGCTCCCTCCGGTGCCTTCGTACCCAGGACGAAATGAGCACTGCTTCCCCCTCACACTCGGCGACGACCGCGACATGACAGGTCGGCGTCGTGCCGACGGTGTCCGGACCGGGAACGCGCCAGTACGGCGGCATGTCAGGAGGACCCGCATCGGTCTGTCTCTCCTCGATGTAGCGTCGCAGGTTCAAGCCCCCCCATCCGTCGAGGGAGCCGATCGCCCGGACCGGCCGTCCGCCGTCGACCGGCTGTGACCCCGAGTAGTCCGGCATCGGGATCAGGATCTTGCCCTCCCCCATGTCCGGCAGCGGAACCACGCCCGTGACCAGCGCATGCCTGCTCAAGCGGCCGTTCGGCACCGCGAACGAGAGCATGCGGTCGTAGATGTAGGGGAGGTCTCCCGGCTCCGCCATGTCCAGCCCCAGTCGGCGCAGGCACTCCTCGCGGGTCTGCTTCCTGAACACTTCGGTATCCAGAAGCCCTCGCCAGATGATGAGTTGACGGTCTATCACCAGACTGCGCAGCGATTCCGTATCCGTCGCGGGGCCGGCCGGCCGCGCCGAACCACCCGTGTGCAGGACATCCGGGCGCCCGCCTGCCGTGGACGCCAGCGAGGTCGCCGCCTCCAGGCTGCACCAGGCCCGACTCAGGTAGTCGGCGACGTCGTCCAGCAGAACGAGGGTGCGCCCCGCGAACTGCAAGAGGAACAGCGATTCGAGAGTACTGCGGAACAGCTGCTCTTCCGCGGATGTGCGCGGAGCCTGTGGCATGCAGGTGTAGTCGTACCAGAGATGGATGCGCTCCAGCAGGGGCGGGAGTGCGGGCAGGGCGCCGAGCAGGGCGCTCAGACGCTCCAGCCCGATGTCCTCGGACGCCTCGGACGCGCCGAGTTCGAGCGCGTCCATTCCGACCTGCTCCACCTCCCGGGCCACCGGTGCGAGTGACATCTCGTCCATGACTTCGCGCAGGACACCGACCAATAGACATTCCGCCAGGTCTGATCCGGCCAGTCCGACCGGCATGTTCATAGCCGCGGGAGCCACCTGCCGAGGGGTATGCAGTCCGCGTCGGTGTGCGACTTGGACCGCCTCGCACATCGAGACGACCAGATGCCACGCGACCAGGCGTGCCTGCCTGCCGTCCGGGTCGGGCTGTGCGGTGTCCGACCAACGGTGCGAGACGAACACGTGGTGCCGACCGGGGAAGACGCCGCGCACCAGCTGCGACGCATCACGCATCCGAGGGAAGCGTGCGTACCGGATGAGCTCGTCCAGGGGCAACCAGCGCGACTCGGTGAGGTGCCGCCGGACCGACATGGTGGGTTGGAGAAGCACATCCTGCGGCTTGCTGAGCCCGTCCAGCGTGCGATGGCGGACCGTCAGAGGGAACCTGCCGACGACCTCGCCACCGGCTTCGGCCATGGCGTACAACAGTCCCCGCTCGATACCGACCCGGAACTTCCCGTCAGGCATGACGAGATGCCGGTGGGCCAGAAGTTCACGCTGCTCGGCAAGCCGGGCGAGGTCCCTGGGCAGTTCCGTCCGCTGCCGCCGCCGCTCCCGCACGGCGCGGCCCGCCAGAGTCTCGACAGCCAGGAACGGATCCTGCGGGCAGGCGCTCAGGTAGCGGTGCGCGATTCCGTCGTACGTCCGCTCGTCCCCGCCCCGGGCATAGGCCAGCGCCTTGGCGGCCGCCCAGCCCGCGCGTCGGGCGTACAGAAACCCGGGATGCCTCCGTAACTCCTCCGGCGGAACCTTCAGCATGGCCTCGACATCACCGAGCGGCGGTTCACTCCAAGGCAAGCGACTCACCTTCCTTCAAGGGAATTCATGTCCGACCGTGCGATCAAAGCACGTATCTTTCCCCCAGGGTTGGCGAGCGTGACGACTACGGGGAGATGCCGCCATGGCCAATATCAGTGACTCACTGTGGAACGACGAAATCGGCGCGGAGGACTATCACGACGCGAAGGCCGCTTATCACGCTGCGATCTTCGAGCAGTACAAGATGTGCGTGGAGATGGCCGACCGGGTCAGCGCCCGGCGTAACCTAGCCAACACCTTTTTCCTGACCCTTCACACCGGCCTGCTTGCCTTCCTGGGCTCCTGGTTGTCCCAGGAAGGCCACCGCGAGGCACCGCTGGTCCTCGCCCTGGCGGTCTTGCTGGTCCTGCTGGGCATGTGTGTCACCTGGTGGTTCACCGTCCGCTCCTACCATCAGCTGAACCGGGGGAAGTTCGAGGTGATCGGTGCGCTGGAGGAGCGGCTTCCTGCCCGCACCTTCGTTGCCGCCGAGTGGCGCGCTCTCCGCGAGGGCCGGGACTGGCGCATCTATCTGCCCCTGAATCGGGTGGAGCGGTGGATCCCCCTCCTCTTCGCCGGGACCTACGTCCTGGGCTTCGTCGCCACAGCTCTGTGAAATCCGCAGACGTTCCGTGCCGCTCGATCGGTGAGCGACCGGATACAGTGCCCCATCACACGACCGAAAAGGGGGGTCGTCGCATGGTCACAGTCTCTGTCACCGGTCACATGGACCTGGCGGACGAGGCAGTCGGAGCGGTACGCGCGGCCCTGCGTGAACGGCTGGCCGGCCTGCACGGCGATCCGTTGGTGGGGCGTTCCTGCCTGGCCCGCGGCGCTGACACCCTTTTCGCCGAGCAGATCCTGGCTCTCGGCGGTCGGCTGTCGGCGATCATCCCGTCCAGGGACTACCGGGACGCGGTGGTCGACCCGGCGGACCTCACCAGGTTCGACACACTCTGCGAGGCCGCCGAAGAGGTGGTGATCATGCCGTACGAGCACGCGGGGCGCGCGGCGTACGAAGCGGCGAACTCCACTCTTCTCCAGGGTGCGGACTGCCTGCTGGCCGTCTGGGACGGCAGAGCACCCACCGGTCATGGTGGCGGTACAGCGGACACCGTGGCCGCCGCCCGCTCGGCCGGGCTGACTGTTGACGTCGTATGGCCTCCTGGTTCGCGCAGGCGTGGCGGCTGACACTCATACCGCTAGAAGCGGCCCACGAGGGATCGCGCTCCGGTCAGGACAGCCGTACGCTCAGCTGACGGCCCGCTTCCCGGTAGCCCAGCGCCCGCGCGACCCGGCGGGACGCCGGCGGCCGGGCCCGCCACTGCGGCAGCAGCCCGGCGGTGAGGGCGTGCGCGGTCGCCGCGTGCGCCACCTGTCGGGCGAGACCTCGGCCCCGTGCGTCCGGTGCGGTGAGCACGCAGAGGTGGGCGGTGTCGCGCGGCCAGCGCTCGTAACCGGCGGCGGCGAGCACCTCCGTGCCCTTCCGTACGACGAACACCGGAGAGGTGACGTCCGCAAGACCGCTCTCGCCCGCGTCCGACCGTCCCGCCTCCGTGAGCAGCGCGCGCAGGGCGGGGTGCCCGGGGGCCAGGCTCCCGACCGGGTCCGTTGCGGCAGTCCTGACGGGGCGGAGGCCGTCCGGGGCCAGGTAGCCGAGGACGGCGGGGCCGAGCGTGTCGGCCACCGGCAGCAGTCCGGCGACGGTGGCGGGATCGGTGAGCCCGTCGGTGGTCAGGCCGTTCAGCGCGGACCGTACGGAATCGGCCTCCCGGTCGGTCGGCGCGGTGATCAGCGCGGCATCCCCCACGGCCACCACGCCCACCCAGGACGGCGGGGCCAGCGACGACTCCGGTGCGACGAACACCGCCGGGCGGCCGGGAGTTCCGAAGGCGACGGCCGGTTCGGCGGACAGTTCCTGCCACAGCGCACGGGCGCGGGACACCAGCGGGTCGGTCGGCATGGCGGGATTCTCGCACGCCGGCGAAACTCTCACCGCGCCTTCTGTTCGAATCCGCGGGATTCTCCGGATACGCTCGACAACTCGCGTACTCCGTAGGGCTGATGACGGTTTCCGGCCACGCCCTGTCGACGCCCTGGTGGAGTGCCACCCCGTCCTGTTCGATGGGGTTCGAACGGTCGCGCGCCGGCAGTGGCGCGCCCCAGGGAGCGGAGTTCCTCGATGTCCACGCAGACCGGCCCGGCGCTCGACACCCAGCCTCGCGGCCATGCGTTCGTCCCGGGCCCCAAGGGGCTGCCGCTGGTGGGGAATCTGCCGCAGTTCGGGAAGAATCCCCTCGCCTTCTTCGAACTCCTCCGTGACCACGGGGACATGGTGCGCTGGCAGTTCGGCCGCAACCGGTGCGTCTTCCTCGCCGACCCGGACTGCATAGGCGAGTTGCTCACCGAGACGGAACGCACCTTCGACCAGCCGAGGCTCGGTATCGCGTTCCGCACGGTGCTGGGCAACGGGATGATCGTGGCGCGGGGCCCGGACTGGCGGCGCAAACGCTCCCTGGTGCAGCCCTCGGTGCGGCCCAAGCAGGTCAAGTCGTACGCGGCCACGATGGCGGACTGCGCGGTGGAGCTGGCGGACAGCTGGTCCGACGGTGAACGGGTGGACGTCAAGCGGGAGATGGCCGCGCTGACGCAGAAGATCGCGGTGCGCACCATCTTCGGTGTGGACACCCCGGCGGACTCCGAGGCGATGGGCCGGGCGATGGACGTCGCCCAGATGGAGATCGGCAAGGAGTTCGCCGGGATCGGCGCGCTGCTCCCCGACTGGGTGCCGACCCCCGGCCGGGCGCGGATCAAGAAGGCCGCCGCCGTCATCGACGCCGAGGTGGGCCGGGTCGTCGCCCGGCACCGGGACGGCGAGGAGGAACGCCCGGACCTGCTCAGCCGGTTGCTCACCGCCGTCGACGAGAGCGGGACGCACCTCAGCGACGAGGAGATCCGCGACGAGGCGGTCACGCTGTACATCGGCGGCCACGAGACGACGAGTACGACGCTGGTGTGGGCGTGGTATCTGCTCGCCCGCAACCCCCGGGTCCGCGACGCGCTCGCCGAGGAGCTGGACCGGGTGCTCGGCGACCGGGAGCCCGGCTTCGAGGACTACGCCCGGCTGACGTACGCCCAGGCGGTGGTGAAGGAGACCCTGCGGCTGTACCCGGCCGTCTGGCTGATCACCGGGGTCGCGAAGGAAGGGGCGACGATCGGGGGCCTGCCGATCGAGGAGGGCACCCGGGTGTGGACCAGCCAGTGGTCCACCCAACGCGACGCGCGGTGGTTCCCCGAGCCGGAGGAGTTCCGGCCCGAGCGCTGGGACGCCACGGACGGCGACGAGATCGCGGAGTACGCGTGGTTCCCGTTCGGCGGCGGGCCCCGGGTCTGCATCGGTACGCGCTTCGCGATGGTGGAGTCCGTCCTCCTCCTGGCCGTGCTGGCCCGCCGCTTCACCCTGGACGTCGAGCCGGGCGAGATCGCGCCCGTGACGGGCCTGACGCTCCAGCCGGACCGGGACGTCCTGGCCACGGTCCGGGCCCGGTAGCGGGACGGGCCGGAAAAGCGGTCGGCGCCCGGCCCCTCGCACGAGGAGCCGGGCGCCGTGATGCCGGTCCCGTCAGTCCTGCGGAAGCCACTTCTTCCAGACGTCCGGGTGACGCTCGATCCAGCGCTCGGCCGCCTCCTGGGGCGTGAGCTTCTGCTGGGCGATCATCTCGGAGACCTCGTTCTGGTCCTTCTCCGACCACTGGAACTTCTTCAGGAACGCGGACGCGTCGCCACCGCGCTCGGCGAAGTCGGCGTTGAGGAACTTCTGCAGCGGCGTCGTCGGGTACGCGCAGTCGATGTCCGCCGGGTCCTTGGCCGCGCACGCGTCCGTGTACTCGGGGAGCTTCACCTCGACCATCGGCACCTCGTTGAACAGCCACTGCGGCTGGTACCAGTAGCTGAGGAAGGGCTTCTTCTCCTTGGCGAACTGCTGGATCTGGGTGATCTGGGCCGCTTCGGAGCCGGCGAAGACCACCTTGTAGTCCAGGTCCAGGTTCTTCACCAGCGCCACGTCGTTGGTGACGTAGGAGGGCGAGCCGTCCATCAGCTGGCCCTTGCCGCCGCTCTCGGCGGTCTTCAGCTCCTCGGCGTACTTGTTGAGGTTCTTCCAGTCGGTGACGTCGGGGTGCTGGTCGGCCCAGTACTTCGGGACGTACCAGCCGATGTGGCCGGTGACCCCGAGGTCGCCGCCCCGGACGATGGTCTTCTTCTCGTCGACGTACAGCTTCTCCTGGTCCGGGTGGCCCCAGTCCTCCAGGATCGCGTCGACCCGGCCCTGGCTGAGGGCGTCCCAGGCGGGGACCTCGTCGGTCTGCACGAGGTCGACGCGGTAGCCGAGCTTCTCCTTGAGGAGCTGCTCGGCCACGGCGACGTTCGCCTGGGCGCCGACCCAGGACTGGACGGAGAGCGTGACCGTCTTGACCCCGGCGGGGGCCGCGAACGGGGAGGCCTGCTTGGTCATGTCGGCGGCGCCGCAGCCGGCCGTGGCGAGCAGGGCCCCGGCCGAGGCAAGCGCCACGAGCAGGCGGGTACGGGAGCGGTTCATCTCAGCTCTCCTGTCGCTGGCGGCGGGTGGTGGGCTGGGTGACCCGGTCGAGCATCAGTCCGAGGCAGACGATGGCCGCTCCGGCGACGAGACCGGTGGCCAGGTCGCCCTGGGCGAGGCCGAGGACGACCTCGTAACCGAGTGCGCCCGATCCGACGAGTCCGCCGATAATGACGACGGCGAGGACCAGGACGACCGCCTGGTTGACCGCGAGCAGCAGCGAGGGCCTGGCCAGCGGGATCTGGACCTGGCGCAGTTGCTGGCCCGGGGTCGCGCCGAGCGAGCGCGCGCACTCCATCGCCGCCGGGTCGACGCCCCGCAGGCCCTGGGTGGTGATGCGGATGACGGCGGGCAGCGCGTAGATGACCGCTGCCGCGGCGGCGGGGGCGCGGCCGACGCCGAAGAGGGCGACGACGGGGATCAGATAGACGAACTGCGGCATGGTCTGGAAGACGTCCAGGACCGGTCGCAGCAGCCGTTCCAGGCGTTCGCTGCGGGCCGCCCCGATGGCGACGCCGAAGCCGAGGACCAGGGTGACCGCGACGGCGGCGAGCACCTGGCTGAGGGTGTCCATCGAGGGCTCCCACACGCCGAGTACGCCGATCGCGGCCATGGCGAGGACGGCGGTGGCGGCGGTGCGCCAGGTGCCGATGGTCCAGGCGAGGGCGGCGACGATGAGGAGGACCGACCACCAGGGCAGTCCGGTGAGCCCGCTGCGCAGCGGGTTGAGGATGCCGCTGGTGAAGTGGGAGGCGAGGTCGGCGGTGCCGCCGACGACGGGCACCCCGGTGTAGAGGTGGTCGACCATCCAGTCCTTGGCGGTGTTGACCGGTCCGGCGATGGCCACGGTCACGTCCTCGGGCCAGACCCGGCCGTCGGTGGCCCGTCCGACGACGGCGACGGCCGCGGTGACCACGGCGGCCAGGGCCCAGCCGCGCCAACCGCGCAGCAGGGCCGGGCCGGTGGGCTCGGTTCCGATGCGGCGTCCTGCCGCCTCCGTCGTACGGTCCAGCACGACGGCCAGCAGCACGATCGGGATGCCCGCGGCGAGGGCCGCGCCGACGTCCACGGACGACAGCGCCTGGTAGACGCGGTCGCCGAGGCCGCCCGCGCCGATCACGGACGCGATGACGGCCATCGACAGCGCCATCATGATGGTCTGGTTCAGGCCGAGGAGCAGTTCCTTGCGGGCCAGCGGCAGCCGGGCGCTCAGCAGCCGCTGGCGGCCGGTCGCCCCGAGCGAGGCGACGGCCTCCATGACGCCGCTGTCCGCGCCGCGCAGTCCGAGCGCGGTGAGGCGGGCCATCGGCGGAGCCGCGTACACGACGGTGGCGAGGACGGCTCCGGGGACGCCGATGCCGAAGACCAGCACCACCGGGAGCAGATACGCGAACGCCGGCAGCACCTGCATGGTGTCGAGCACCGGGCGCAGGATGCGGAACGTGCGGTCGGAGAGTCCGGCGGCGAGGCCGAGAAGAAGGCCCAGTACGACGGAGGCCAGGACGGCCACGACCATCAGCGCGAGCGTCTGCATGGTCGGCACCCACATGCCGAGCAGCCCGCAGACCAGGAACGAGACGGCCGCGGTGAGGGCGAGCCGGATCCCCGCGACGCGCCAGGCGACGGCGGCGGCGAACACGGTGACGCCCGCCCAGCCGAGGGCCAGGAGGACCAGATAGACCCCGCGTACGGACAGCACGACGGCGTTGCTGATGTGGCCGAAGAAGTAGAGGAACAGCGGGTGGCTGTCGCGGTTGGAGACGATCCAGTCCGTCACGTCGCCGAGCGGCGCGGACAGGTCCGCGGTCAGCGCGTCCGGCCAGATGCCCCCGCCCCAGCGGCTGTGCACGACGGGAACGACGACGACGGCGACGAGCGCGAGCAGCAGGAGCTTCGCCGCTGCCGGGCGGTCGCGCAGGGCGGCCAGCGGCCCCCGGCGCGCGCCCGCGGCGGCGGGGCGGACCGGGGTGGCCTGTGCGGTGGCCATCAGAGGGTCACCTCGCGGGAGCCGTCCGGCGCGTCCGGCGCTTCGTCGGGGGCGCCTTCGGAGGTGTCGGACGCCTCCGGGGCGGCGGAAGCGGTCGTTCCGGCGACGACGTCGAGCAGGCAGGCGTGGTCGACGACGCCGACGAGCCGGCCGCCGTCCATCACCCGGGCGGCGGGGTCGCCGGAGCGGGAGACCGCCTCGATGGCCTCGGAGACGGTGGCGTCGGGGCGTACGGCCGGGCCGCGCTCGCTCTCCCCGGCGAGGGCGGGCCGCATGGCGGTGGCGACGGTGAGGACCTGCTCGCGCGGCACGTCGCGGACGAACTCGCGGACGTAGTCGTCGGCGGGCGAGCCCACGATCTCCTCGGGGGTGCCGAGCTGGACGATCCCGCCGTCGCGCATGAGCGCGATCCGGGTGCCCAGGCGCAGCGCCTCGCTGAGGTCGTGGGTGATGAAGACCATGGTGCGGCCCTCCTCGCGGTGCAGCCGGACCACCTCGTCCTGCATCTCGCGGCGGATCAGCGGGTCCAGCGCGCTGAACGGCTCGTCGAAGAGCAGGACGGACGGGTCCACGGCGAGCGCGCGGGCGAGCCCGACGCGCTGCTGCTGGCCGCCGGAGAGCTGGGACGGGCGGCGGTCCTCCAGACCGGCGAGGCCGACCTTCGCCACCAGCTCGACCGCCTTGGCGCGGCGCTCCGCCTTGCTCAGGCCCTGGATCTCCAGGCCGTAGGCCACGTTGTCCACCACCGTGCGGTGCGGCAGCAGCCCGAAGTGCTGGAAGACCATCGCGGCGCGGTGGCGGCGCAGTTCGCGCAGCCGGGCGCGGTCCATCGCGAGGACGTCCTCGCCGTCGATGGCGAGGGTGCCGCTGGTCGGCTCGATCAGCCGGGTCAGACAGCGTACGAGGGTCGACTTGCCGGAGCCCGACAGGCCCATGACGACGAAGACCTCGCCCTTGCGGACGTCGAAGGAGACATCGCGGACGGCGGCGGTGCAGCCGGTGGCCTCACGCAGTTCGGCGGGCGGGAGCGCGGCGTGCTCGCTGCCGGGGATCCGGTCGGCCTTGGGGCCGAAGACCTTCCAGAGGTTGCGTACGGAGAACACGGGGGTCTCCGTGTCCCCGGCGGTCCCGGCGGCCCCGGCGTTCTCGGCGGGCTCGGTGGCCTTGAGGGTCTCGGTTCCGGTCATCGGACATCGCCTCCGGTGCTGGTGCTGGTTCCGTCGGCCGGCGCGGTGTCGCGGGCCTGGTCGACGAGGAGTTCGGCGCACTTCTCGCCGACCATGAGGACGCCGATCATCGGGTTGACGGCGGGCATGGTCGGGAAGACGGACGCGTCGGCGATCCGGATGCCTTCCAGGCCACGGATGCGCAACTGCGGGTCCACGACGGCCTCTCGGTCGTCGGATGCGCCCATCCTGCAGGTGCCGGCCGGGTGGTAGACGGTGTGGGCGACCTTGCGGGCGTACTCGCTGATGTCCTCGTCCGAGGTGACCTCGGGCCCGGGGCAGACCTCACGCTTGAGCCAGTGGGCGAGCGGTTCGGTGCGGGCGATCTCGCGGGCGAGCTTGATGCCGTCGACCAGGGTGCGGCCGTCGTAGTCGTCCTCGTCGGTGAAGTAGCGGAAGTCCAGGGCCGGCTTGACCTCGGGGTCGGCGCTCGTGAGGTAGAGGCGGCCCCGGCTGCGCGGCTTGGGGATGTTCGGCGTCATCGACACCCCGTGCTCGGGCTTCTCGTAGCCGAGCCGCTCCGGGTTGTCGGTGAACGGGATCTGGTAGAAGTGGAACATCAGGTCCGGGCCCCGGGATTCGGGGTCGCGGCGGACGAAGAGTCCCGCGTCGGAGTCCATCGCGGAGTTCTCCGGGATGGGCCCGTCGGTCTCCCAGACGATGACGGACTCGGGGTGGTCGAGCAGGTTCTCGCCGACGCCCGGAAGGTCGTGGCGGACGTCGATGCCCAGCGCGGCCAGGTCCTCGCGCGGACCGATCCCGGAGTGCATCAGCAGCCGGGGCGTGTCCACCGCGCCCGCGCAGACGATGACCTCGCGGGCGGCGCGCAGCAGGATCTCCTCGCCGTCCTTCGTACGGACGTGTACGCCGGTGGCGCGGGTGCCGTCGAGCTCCAGGCGGTACGCCCAGGTCTCCAGCAGGATCCGCAGGTTGGGCCGGTCGCCGGCCTCGATGTGCGGGTGGAGATAGGCGACCGAGGCGGAGGAGCGCTTGTTGTTCTCGGGGTGGTAGGCCAGGTCGAAGAAGCCGACCCCCTCGTGGAACGGCTTGCGGTTGAAGCTGTCCACACGCGGCACCCCGGCCGCCTCCTGGGCGGCGTCGACGAAGTCGCGGGCGATGGCGTTGCGGTCCTTCTCGTCGACCGGGACGATGTTGTTGCGCAGCTTGGCGAAGTACGGGTCCATCGCGGCCGCGTCCCAGCCCTCGGCGCCCGCCTCGGCCCACTCGTCCCAGTCGCCGGGCAGCGGCTTGAAGCTGATGAGGGTGTTGTGCGAGGAGCACCCTCCGAGCACCCGGGCGCGGCTGTGCCGGATGTGGGAGTTGCCGCGCGGCTGCTCGGTGGTGGGGTAGTCGTAGTCGAGGTCGCCACCGAGGAGGCCGAGCCAGCGGCGCAGGGTGAGCACGTCGTCGCGGTCGATGTCGGTGGGGCCGCCCTCGATGACCGTGACGGTGACGTCCGGGTCCTCGGTGAGCCGGGAGGCGATGACCGAGCCGGCGGTGCCGCCGCCGACGATCACGTAGTCGGCCACGGGGCCGTCGGGGACTGCGGTGCTGCGGGGGGTGGAAGGCATCGGTCACTGCTCCTTCTGCAAGGTTCGTGCGTGTACGTGGTGCTGCGAACAGCCGGGCGGGACCGGACGGCGGGTGTTCCGTCCGGTCCCCGCAGGCGTCAGCCGGCGAACCAGCGCTGGGGACGCGGGTTGAGGTTCTGGTAGATGTGCTTGGACTCGCGGTACTCGGCGAGCCCCGTCGGACCGAGCTCGCGCCCCGTGCCGGACTTCCCGAAGCCGCCCCACTCGGCCTGCGGGAGGTAGGGGTGGTAGTCGTTGATCCAGACGGTGCCGTGGCGCAGCCGTCCGGCGACCCGGCGGGCCCGGCCCGCGTCGGTCGTCCAGACGGCGCCGGCGAGGCCGTAGTCGGTGTCGTTGGCCAGCGTGATGGCCTCTTCCTCGGTACGGAAGGTCTCGACGGTGAGGATCGGGCCGAAGGTCTCCTCGCGGACCACCCGCATCTCGCGGTGGCAGCCGTCGAGGACGGTCGGCCGGTAGAAGTAGCCGCCCTCGGGCCGTACGTCGTTGGGCTTCGGGCGTTCGCCGCCGGCCCGGACGATCGCGCCCTCCTCGCGGGCGGAGGCGACGTACATCTCGACCTTGGCGAGCTGCTGGGCGGAGACGAGGGGGCCGCACTCGACGCCCTCCAAGGTGCCCCGGCCGAGGCGGATGGCGTCGGCGCGGCGGGCCAGCTCGGTGACGAACCGCTCGCTGATGGTGTCCTGGATGATCAGGCGGGCGCCGGCCGAGCAGACCTGGCCGCTGTGGAAGAACGCGGCGTTCAGCGCCTGGTCGACGGCGGTGTCGAAGCCCTCGTCGGTGGCGCAGGCGTCGGCGAAGACCACGTTGGGGTTCTTGCCGCCGAGCTCCAGGGCGACCTTCTTCACGGTCGGCGCGGCGGCCTGGGCCACCTTCGTACCGCTGGCGAGGCCGCCGGTGAAGGAGACCAGGTCGACGTCGGGGTGCTCGGAGAACCGGGCGCCCACCGGGTCGCCCGCGCCGGTGACGAGGTTGGCCGCACCGTCGGGGAGACCGGCCTCGGAGAGCAGCTTGATCAGGTGGACGGTGGAGAGCGGGGTGACCTCGCTGGGCTTGAGCACGAAGGTGTTGCCGGCGGCGAGGGCCGGGGCGATCTTCCAGCTGGCCTGGAGGAGGGGGTAGTTCCAGGGGGCGATCAGGGCGCAGACGCCGACGGGCTCGTGGACGACGATGCTGTGGACCTCGGGGTCGCCCGCGTCGACGACCCGGCCGCCGCTCTCGTTCATCACGAGGTCGGCGAAGTAGCGGAAGGCGTTCGTCACGTCGTCGACGTCGACCCGGCCCTCTTCGAGGGTCTTGCCGGTGTCGCGGCTCTCGGTGATCGCGATCTCCTCGCGGTCCCGCTGGAGCAGCTCGGCGACCCGGCGCAGCAGGCCGGCCCGCTCGGCGACGGGCTTGTGCGGCCAGGGGCCGTCGTCGAAGGCGCGCCGCGCCGCCGCGATCGCCGCATCGGCGTCCTCGGCCCCGCCCTCCGCGACGACGGCCAGGACCGTGGCGTCGGCGGGGTCGAGGACCTCCCGCGTCGCGCCTGATCCGGCGGCCCGCCAGGTGCCGTCGATGTGGATGGTATTGAGCGCCGACATGTCGATTTTCGCCTTCCGTGCCTGAAATGCCCCCTCCGGTTTCGGCCGGGGCGCTGCGCGGTGGACCGGGGTACGGCGCACCAGCGGCCTGGACCCCTCCCCGGTACGGCGGAATGTATGCCGAGAATTTCACTCAGAGTGATACGACTCACGCGCGGCGGCCTCTTCGGGACGCTCCACGGGGCTCCGTGCGGGGCGGCCCGGGTCTGGTCAGGCGGGTGTTTCCGGGCTCGCCAGCAGACGGGCGGCCCGCTCCCACACCGCGGGACCCTCCCCCGCGACAGCGGCGGCGAACCGCTCCGGGCGGGCGAGGAGCCGCCGGTGGCCGGGGTGGAGCGCGGTGTGCGCCAGCAGCCAGCCCGCCAGGAGGTGCGGATCCCCCGGTGCGTCGGCCCAGCCTTCCCGGTACTCCTCCCGCGCCGATGCGGCCTCGCCCCGGACCAGCAGCAGATCGGCCCGAAGTGGTGCGAGGTCCGGTGCGAGGTCCGGGCGGAGGTAGAGCGCGCCCCGCACGTCCTGCCAGTGGGTGCGCTCCTGGGCCGGGACGAGCCGGGGAGGCCGGGCCGGCGGGAGCGGAGCCCCGGAGCGCAGCGCCGCCGCCAGTCCGGCGCGCTCCTCGTCCCCGCACCGCAGATGGCGCAGCCGCCACTCGGCCCGGTGACCGGCCGCCGCCGCACGGGCCCGCGCCACGGCCCGCCCGTCCACCGGTTCGCGCAGCCAGCCGTCGACGGTGCGGGTGAGCCCGGCGACCAGCCGGCGGCCGGGGCCGGTGAGCGCGGCGCGGGTCGCCAGGGTCCGCAGGACCGTACGGGTCTGGAGGCGGCGGAGCGCGAAGCGGAAGGGCGCCAGGTCCAGCGGATCGGCCGCCCGGTCCCCGATCCGGTCCCGCCAGAATCCGGCGACGCCGACGAAGGCGTACGCCCCGTGGAGGAGCCCCGGCAGATGGCGCGGGTCCGGACGCCAGGGGGCGTAGTGCTCCTCGGTGCGGTCGTCGTCGAGCATCGCGAAGAGGTGGAGCAGCGCCCCGAGCTTGCTGTGCTGGAACTCGTGGACCATCGACTCGGCGAGCGCGGCGCCGTTCGGCGGCTCCGCCACCACCATGGAGCCGAACGCGTCCGCGGTGGAGGCGCTGAGCCCCTCGACGGGACCGTTCGGCAACCGTCCGGGCCAGGGCACGATGCGCCTGACCTCCTCGGGGCGCAGGGCGCCCGGACCCGTACCACGGGAACG
The DNA here is from genome assembly GCF_044757365.1 of Streptomyces sp. NPDC091289. Lineage (NCBI taxonomy): Bacteria > Bacillati > Actinomycetota > Actinomycetes > Kitasatosporales > Streptomycetaceae > Streptomyces > Streptomyces sp. NPDC091289. The sequence continues at coordinate 21,867 of NZ_JBIVUT010000036.1, read as the reverse complement.
CGGACCGGGGCCGGAGGCGGGTCCGAGGAGCGCGACCGCCTCGGTGAAGAGGCTGTGCCAGGTGCCGAGTTCGCGCGGAGTGAGCCGTCGGGGCGGGATCGGCCGGTCGAGGTCGCGGTACGGGTCGATGTCGTCGAGGGCGACCTCGGGCCCGCCCGGCCGGACCGGCAGCCGGTGTGTCGGCCACCACAGGGCGCTCGGAGGCGCGGTGAGCGGCCGCAGGGTCAGCGCCGTCGCCCCGGTGCCCCGTCCGGCCGGGAGGAGGAGCAACTCCCCCTCCCGTACCCGCGCGTGGACCGGCTGGAAGCCCAGCAGCGGAATGCCCGGCAGCCGGGCGAGGCCCAGCGTCGGAAGGGCCACCGCGCCCTCCCTCGCGGGCACGACGAGCTCCGCCGCCGTCCCGGCCCGCAGGGCGGCCACCACCGCGACGCCGGCCAGGTGTCCGGTGTCCACCCACAGGGGAGGGCCGGCGGAGGTCCCGTGCAGTCGGCGCAACGTGTGGGCGAGCCAGCTTCCCACCTGCGGACTGAGCAGCAACTCCTCGACGCAACCCAGCTTTCGGGCCTCGGCCCGTTCGACGGCCCGCCAGATGGAGCCCAGGTCGGCGGGGCCCAGGAGCGCGGGCCGCTCCTCCAGCCGGTCCAGCAACTCCCGCAACAGGACGAGGCGTCGGGCCCGCTCCCCCTTCATCAGGAAGCCGACGGCCGCCACCGAACCACCGCCCGAGGCGAGTTCGTCGAACCAGTGGCCGGGCATCCGCATCGGTCCGTGCACCCGCGCTCCTCTGTCGTGGTCCCGACGTGACCTGTGGGAACCCGCTTCCGGGGAGGGCCGCACAGCGCTCAGTCGGCGCGGGCATCGGGAGGGCCGCTGCCGGCCAGTGTGCTGATACGCGCTCTTCGGATCTCGTCCAGCAGACGTTGTCCGGGCGCGGGAGCGAGGGCACGCACGGTGGCGACGCCCACCTCCGCGAGGTCCGCCACATCGGACTCCAGGTAGTCGGCCGGATCACCGGCCGATGCCGTCTGCTGCAAGGCCTTTTCCCCCTTTTCGGTCCGGCGGCACACCATGCCACCCGTCCCTTCCCATCATGACGAATGAGCCGCCTTCCGGAAACCCGTGCGATCACGCCGTACGATCACGGACCCGGCGGACCGGTCCGGCCCTCGGCCAGGAACTCCCGCAGGGCTTCCGCCAGTTCGGCGGCCCTGCCGGGGTCGTCGTCGAGCAGGGTGACGGCCCGGTAGAGGTCCCAGGGGCCCTCCGGACGCCGCCGCACCGTCCGCAGGATGCCCAGGACGTCCGTACGGGGCACCGCGTGCCGCGGCATCCGGGCCACCAGGACCGGGTCCAGCTCCGCGACCATCGTCTGGCGTTCGTCGCGGTCGCCCATCAGCGGATAGGCGAGGAGCGCTTCGACCACCCGGACCAGCCCGCCGCCCGTCCGGTCGGGTCCGGGGCGACCTCCGTTCGTCGGCGGCGGGGTCGCCGGACGGCCGGGCAGATGCTCCGCCTGCCCGGGGCGGTGGAGCTGGAGCGTGGGGAGCTGGGTGCGGCTCGCCTCGGCGCGCAGCCGGTCGAACCGGTTCCGGACGGCCGCGAAGAGCGCCTCCGGGTCGGGGGCCGGACCGCCGGGCAGGGCGGCCAGCTCGTGCAGAAGGATGTCCGAGAAGACGCCCAGCCCACGTACGGGGTCGTTGGCGGCGCGCTGCCCCCGGTCGGCGGCCAGCAGCACGTTCTGCCGGTGCACCCGCTGTCGCTGCCCGGCGGGGAGGCTCCCGTCGGGGATCGTGACCGCCGGGCGGTGGCGCTCCTCGAAGGTCTGGCAGGCGTCGACGACCCAGTTCTGCTCCGCGAAGCCGGGCAGGACATCGCTGCTCAGGCGGCGCCGGGCGGACTCCAGGTCGATGTTGCGCCGGTCGGCGTCCGTGGCGTCGGCGCAGTAGAGCCGCAGGTGTTCGTCCCGGTCCAGGACACCGTGCCCGCCCCACCAGACCCAGAGCACGTCCCCCTGCCGGGCGGGCAGTTCATGGACCAGGACCCGCCGCAGGGTCTCGTGGTCGGCGCCCCGGTGACCGGCGACGGCGTCCGTCCCCTCCGCCGGGTCGAGATGCAGCAGGATATTGGCGTCCGGCACGCCCGTGGACCGCAGCCAGTCCCGGAAGCGCAGCGCGTCGCGGACCGGCCCCGGCAGCGTCCAGTGCGGGCCCGCCGCATAGGCCTCGACGCCGACGACGAGCGCCACCACACGTGCCGGGTCGACACCGCCCGCGCTCACGGCAGCCGCTCCGCGATGGCGCGGTAGACGGCCGGATCGGTCCAGTAGGCGCTGTGGGCGGCGGGGAACGGCTGCCGGTTGTCGGTCGCGATGTCCTCGGCCCGGCCGGGGAACAGCGGTGCGGCGGCGAAGCCGAGCAGGTCGCGGCGGTCGTGGACGTTCAGCCAGGCGGGGACGTGGGCGGGCAGCGGCTGAGGGTGTTCGAGGTGGGGCAGTGCCCCCGTCTCGTACAGGAACGGCCCCTGCGAGCCCACCGTGACCAGCAGCCGGACGCCGGGCAGCGGGGCCTCGATCAGGGTGTCGAGGGCGATGATCCCGCCGAGGCTGTGGCCGAGCAGGACGACCGGGGACTCCACGGCGGCGGCCAGCTCGCGCAGCGCGGCACGGAGGGGGCCGCCCCGGACGAGGAACGTGAGCACGTCGCCCGCCGCCGGATGGGCGGCCCCGGTGAGGGCCGCACGGCGGCGCACCGCGTAACGGGAGCCGAGCCGCAGCACGGGCCGGGCGGCCAGGCGGCCCACGCGCCCCCTGCTGGTGCCGGGCGCCGCGCCGCCGAGCTCCTGGGCGATCCGGTCCACGGCGGCGTCGCGGGTGGCCCCGTCGGGGATCACCGGCGCGTCCTCGGCGAGGGCCGCGCCGATCACGGCGGCGACCAGCGCACGGGCCAGGAGCGTCGCCAGGGCTTCGGGGTCCACGGCTTCGGCGGCCGGGGCGAGCAGAGGACTACGGGCCAGGGCCGCGGCCCGCGCGCCGAGACCGGGGCCCAGCTCCGGGGCGGCCGCCTCGCCCCGGGCGGCCAGCTCCGCCAGCCGCTCCCGGAACTCCTCGTCGGGGAAGGCCGCCCCCGGCGGTATCTCCCCCGAGGGGCCGCGCGCGGCGGCGAGGGCCAGCTCCGCCTCCGGGTCGCGGTAGAGGCGCTCCCAGGCGGCGGCCCCGTCGTCCCCCTCGTCACCCTCCGCGTCCCGTTCGGTGGCTCCGGCCCCGTCGTCCGGGATGCTCGCCCCGCCCGCGGCGAGCCGGGCCCCGTACCGCTCGCCCCAGTCGAGCGGCACGACCCGCACGCCCGGGGCGACCTCGGCGAACGAGGCCGTGACCCGTGCGTACAGGGTCGCGGCGTGCGGTGGCCGCACGCCCGTGCCGTGGATGAATATGACCGTGGTCATGCGTCGCCCCCGTCAGTGGTCTCCCGGCCCGCCGGTCCGGGCCGGGTCCCGTGGTCCGTCCGGACCGGGCGTCGGAGACCCGGCCCGGTCCGTCGCCTCACAACGGAATCACCGGCACGTCGTACTCGATGCGCTGATGCAGACGGGCCGAGGTCCGCCACGGGTGCTGATCCCCCAGGACTCGCGTCAGGCCCTCCACCGCCCGGGCGTTGAGCCGGTCCGCCTCCGCCGGGCGGCCGAGTCCGCGCTGGTCCAGGGAGAGGTTCGCGACGCAGACGAGGGTGAAGGGATGATCCTCGCCGGCCACTTCGGTGAGCAGCGGCAGCGTGGCGCTGTCCACCTCCAGGGCGCCCGCGAAGTCCAGCCGGGCGTAGTGGTCGTTGGCCCGGCCCAGCGCGGCGGCCAGCGTGTAGACGTGCCGCTCCCCCAGGTCCGCCCGGAGCCGGGCCCCCGCGACCGTGTCCAGCCGCTCGGCCTCCTCCACCTCGCCCATGGCCCGCAGGGTGGCGGCCACGTTGACCATGGCGCACAGGGTGTACGGGTGGTGCTCGCCGAAGATCTCCCGGTAGCGGTCGAGGATCTGCCGGCCGAGGCGCCGGGAGTCCTCCAGCCTGCCCGCGATCCTGCGGTCGACGACCGCCGCCAGGGCGGCCCCCAGGGTCTCCGGGTACTCCGCGCCGTACCGGGTGGTGAAGCGCTCCAGGATGTCCTCGACCAGCTCTGCCGCCCCCTCCAGGAACCCTGCCCGGCGTCGGCAGATGGCGAGGTTCAGCGCGGCCCGGATCGTCGCCGCGTTGGTGGGGCCGAAATGGGTCCGGTAGGTCTGGTACGTCGACTCCTGCAGGACCCGGGCACCGGGGAAGTCGCCCGCCTCGCGGGTGTCCACCGCCAGGGCGCTCAGGGTGTTGAGGGTGAGGCCGCTGGTCGGACCGTAGAGCAACTGGCGTTGCCTGGCGGTCTCCTCGTCGATCTCCTTCGCCCGTCGGAAGTCGCCGTACACCCGCAGCGAGACGCCGTAGCTGTGGGCCGCGTTCAGGGTCGTCGGGTCCTCGGGACCGTAGAGGCCGCCCGACCGCTCGAAGGCCTCGGCGCTCAGCTCGCGGGCTGCGGCGAAGTCGCCCCGGTAGCGCAGCGAACCGGCCATCTGGAGCATCGAGTCGATGAGCTCCTCCTCCGGGATCGGAGCGCTGCGCGAGACCTCCATGGCCTGCTCGCTCAGCGCCGCGGCCTCCGGAATCCGGCCGAGGTGCTGGAGGTAGAAGCCGAGCATCTTGGTGATCCGGATGACGTGCAGGTCCTCTTCGGCCGACTGCTCGCTCCAGGCCTCCCACGCCCTTCGGGTCAGGTCCTCGCCCGCCTCGTGGGCGCCCCAGTAGTAGAGGAAGGTGACCATGTCGAACACCAGGTCGCGCACCCAGCCGTCGGAGCTGCCGACCGCGTCGGAGGCGATCACATGGGGCAGCAGTCCGAGGTAGGCAGGCCACTGTTCCGGTGAGGCGGGCAGCCCGGGTTTGGCGGTGGTCAGGAGCAGGTGGGCGGCGTTGCGCATCGTCTCCCGCTCCTCCGGATCCAGCCGGGCGACGATCACGTTCTGCATCAGCCGGTGCATCTGGAGCGTGCCGGCCTTGTGGTCGAGGCGCACCAGCGAGAGCTTGCTCAGGTCGCGGGTGGCGCGGGCGAGCAGCAGCGGGTCGCGCAGCACCCGGTCCAGCTCCGGGGTGATCTGGACGTTGCGGCCGCCGCGGAGCATGTTCAGCGGGATGGGCTCGGGCGCCATGCAGGCGCAGATCTGGAGGAGTTGGCGGGCGGCCGGGTTCTCGGCGGTGAGCCGGCCGAGCGAGATGTCCCAGACCGCGGCGACGGGCAGCGGGTAGTCCGGGGACGGGGCCAGTTCGAGGATCTCGGGGCGTCGTTCGTCCAGCAGTTGGAGGTACTCGTCGACCGGCATACCGGTGGCCGCGTGCCAGGCGCCGGCCTGTTCGACGGCCAGCGGCAGATCGCCGAGCGCCTCGGCGAGCCGGCCGGCGTCATGGGTGCTCAGTCCCCGGGCCCGGCGCTGGAGCAGCGAGATGCTCTCCTCCCGGTCGAAGACATCGACGCTGAGAGGGGTGGCGACCCGTTCCCACTCCCGGTTGCGCGAGGTGACGATGATCTTTCCGGGGCCGCCGTTGGGGAAGTACGAGCGCACCGCCTCGATGTCCTCGGCGTTGTCGAAGACCAGCAGCCAGTTGTCAAAGGGCTTGCCGGTCCGCAGGGCCTCGCGGACGGCGGGGACGGCGGTGTTCGCCTGCGGCCCGACCTCCAGGCCGAGGCCGGCCGCCAGCTCGGCGAGCGCGGCCAGGATCAGACTCTCCTGCTCGGCCGGGATCCACCAGATGACGTTGTACTCGCCGCTGTGGCGGTAGACGTACTCCACCGCGATCTGCGATTTGCCCACGCCGCCGAGGCCGTGCAGCGCGTGCGGGAGGACCGCCGTCGTCTCGTCCTCGGTCAGCTGCCGCTCCACGGCCGCGAGAAGGGACTCACGGCCGGTGAAGTTGGGATTCTTGGGCGGTACGTTGCCCATGATCCTCGGCTGGCCCGAACGGGCGACGCGTGCTTCCGGCGGTTTGACTTCCATCTCCTCGCGAGCCCTCCGGGCGGTGTTGTCAGCTGGTGCCGAGGTGTCAGCTGCTGGGGGTGTCGTGGGCGGCACGGGTCCTCCTGGTGAAACGACGCTGTCCGGTGGCAGCTTTGCCCAATTCGCGGCGTTTTTCATCGGTTCCGCACCGATCTCACCCGGCCGGGCAGGCGGGCCGCCCGACGAGCCCACCAGGCGGGTGGCCACCCTGGCGGCCCGGCCGGCGTAAGGGCCCGCCAGCGCTCGCAGGACGGCCAGTTCGATCCGGAGCCAGGGGCGGGCCCCGGGCTCCGCACCGGGGAGGGCGGTGCGCACCGGGTCGTGGAGGGCCGCGCGGAGCCGCGCGCCGTGGCCCTGCCCCGTACGCAGCTCCGCCAGCAGGCCCACGGTGCGGGCGAGTTGGGTCCTGGTGCTGGTGGCGAGCAGCGCTTCGCGTACGTCGTCGGCGAAGTCGGGCCCGCCCTCGGCGTCGGTGTCCCAGTCGATCAGCCCGCCCATCATGACCTCGGCGAGGTGTTCGGGCCCGGCGTCCGGCAGGGCCACGTCGCGCAGCTCGTCGATGACGGCGAAGTCCAGCGGGGCGAGGGCGAGCAGCACGGCGAGCTGCCGCGCCAATGGGCTGGCGAGCGAGCGGAACCGGCGTACGGCGGCGGCCGCCGCCCGGGGGCCGTCGACGACCGGGGTGCGCAGCCCGGGGGCGGAGGCCCCCTTGGCCATCGCACCCGCCAGGACGACCGGCAGCGTTCGCCGCACCCCGCGTTCGCCGGTCACCAGGTCGGCCCAGGCGCGGAAGGACCCGGCGCGCACGCTGAGCACCGGTACGGGCACGGTGTCGTCGTCCGGTTCGGGCAGCGGGCGGACGGGGTCGTGGGCGCCGAGCGGCGGGCGGCAGTGGAAGCGCCGGTTCGGCGCGCCGAAGCCGCCGGCGTCCAGTTGGGCGCGGAAGGGGAACAGCGAGGAGCGGTGGCGCAGGTAGGGCGGCAGGAGGTGGACGAGCGCGGTGGGCCCGCCCGAGGCGAGCCGTTCCAGTAACCGGTCGGCCCCCGTGCCCGCCCAGCCGTGGGCGAGTCCGTCCGTGACGACGAGGAAGAGCCGCGAGCTCCGGCCGTCGAGCAGTTCGGCGGGGTCGCCGTCGCGTCCGCCGGGCCAGCGGAGCGCGGCGTCTCCGTCGGCGGTGGGCAGGGTCACCCCGACGGTGCGGACATCGCGGAAGGCCCCGCTGCGGGTGGCCTCGTCGGCGATCTGCCGGACGGTGCCGTGCCACGGCGGCATGGTGGGGGCCCGGTCGACGAGGAGCACCAGGTCGAACGCCCGCTCGCGGTCGGGGAGGAAGTAGGGGATCCACAGCCCGTCGGTGAGCCCGTGCTCGGCGGTGGACTCCTCGTCCAGGGCGCTCCGACCGCCGGTGGGCACCCGCCGGCCCAGCCCGCGCAGGGACCTGGCCAGCCGCAGCGGTGCCGTCCGCACGGCCCGGCTTCCAGGGCCCGGCAGCCGGTCGGGGCCGGTGCGCGTGCGCTCCTGGACGGTCCGGATCTCCCGCTCGTACGCCGGTGGCCCCGGCAGTCCGGAGACCCCGTGCACGGTGTCGGGCGCGGGGTCGGGACCGGGGTGGGACGGCGGGTCGGGGACCGGGGCGAGCGGGGGGTCCGGGGCTTCGGCGGGCGGCGGGCCGCCGGGCGACGTGTGGGCGGTGCGGGGCGCGTCAGGACGCCGTACGGGATGGGGAGACCGGTCCGGGGCGGTCCCGGCGGTGCGGAGGGCGTCGAGCCGGGCGGCGGCGAGCCAGGCGGCGTCGGCGAGCTCCGTCCAGTCGGCCCCGCCCGAGTCGTCCGGGCCGCCGTCCTCGGGTCGGTCGCCGGTGGCGCGATCGGGGGAGCCGGCCGGCACGGACGCGGGGTCCGGAGCGCGCTCCCTGGGCAAGCCGTTCATCAGCGGCCCTTCGAGAGGTCTCGGAGGAGCATCTCGACGAGTTTACGCCCGTCGGCATCGGGTTGAAAACCGCCCGCGGTCGTGAGCTGGACCGCGTTGAGCAACTGGTCGATCGACTGGGTGCCGCCGCCGCGCAGCCGGTTCTCGAACTCGTCCACCAGCGCCTCGACGCCCTCGGGGCGTTGTCGCAGATGGCTGACGACGATGCCGATCAGCTGCTCGCGGCCCGGGGGTTCCATCTCCAGGGGAAGGCAGCGGCGGCGGAACGCGGCGGGGAACTCCCGTTCGCCGTTGCTGGTGATGACCACGACGGGGAACTGCGCGCACTCGACCCGGCCGCCCTCGACACTCGCCGTGCCGCGCGGGTCGTCGGTGAACACGGTCGCCGACTCCTCATTGCTGCGCACGAGTTCGGGGATCTCGTAGCTGCCGTTCTCCAGGACGTGCAGGAGGTCGTTGGGCAGGTCGATGTCGCTCTTGTCCAGCTCGTCGACGAGCAGTACCCGGGGGCGTTCGTAGGCGAGCAGGGCGGTGCCGAGCGGGCCGAGGGTGACGAAGTCGCCCAGCGCGGGCGGCTTTTCACCACCCGCGACCGGAGTTCGGTCGCCGGCTTCGCCGGTGTCCGCGTCGGCGGCCCCGGCCGCCCGCCAGGCCGCGATGGCCTGGGCGCGACCGATGGCGTCGTACGCGTACAGGCCGTCCTTGAGCGTGCTGCGGCTGACGACGCTCCAGGGCAGGACCCGGCCGAGCCCCAGCTCACGGGCGATCAGATAGGCCAGGGTGGACTTGCCGACGCCCGGTGGGCCGGTGATGAGCAGGGGGCGGCGCAGCAGCAGGGCCGCGTTGACCGCGTCGATCTCCTCGCGGCGCAGTTGCGGGCCGTCCTGGATCCGGCCGAGGCGGCGCTCGGCGGCGCGGTCGTCCTCGGGCGGGGGCGGCTGGACCGGTCCGCCGGGGAACGTACGCCAGGGCGGCGGCGCGGGCAGCTCCGGCGGCTCGCCCCCGGGCGCCTTCCCGGTCGCGTGGAAGACCCACCATGGGGGCGGCGGCGACGGTGGTCCGGCAGGGGTCTGTCCGGTCATGCCGACAACAACTCCTCACGATCGACCAGTCGGTACGGGTCGTCCCAGAAGAACGCGATGTGCCTGCCCACCCATAGGGGGCCGTCCTCCTCGATCTCCGCCCCCATCCTCAACCTGTTCACGGTTTCCGGCAGTTGTACGTACGGATGCCCCAGAAGCAGGGTGAGCAGCTCGCTGGACTGCGAGGTGCCCTCCGGCCTGCGGTCCCAGGCGGCGAGACCGATGCCCTCGACGACGGCGGTCTGCAGCGCCTCCAGGCCGTGTCCCTGGACCGCGGGGGCGTCGAGGATGACCGCGGTGAGCGAGTCGTCGCCGGCGAGGTGGGCACGCCAGCGCTCGAAGCCGTGCCGGTCCGCGGCCTTCCAGCGGTGGGTGGCCGGGGCGGGCGCGGTCCGCAGCCGGTCCCAGCGGGCCTGCCAGCGGCGCAACTGCCCGGCGTCGCCGCGCATCCGGTCCAGGCTGCGCAGATGGACCCGGTAGCGCATGCCGATCGGCCAGGGCCTCGGGGCTCTGGTACCCAGTTCCAGGCGGGCCATGTCGTGGTTGAGCAGGTCGAAGGGCAGCAGGAACTCGACATGGACCGGAACCTGTTCGCCGATTGCGGGGCTGTCGGCCCACAGCGCCTCGCCCCGCTCGACGGCGCGTTCGACCGCTCCGGCCAGGGTGTCCAGGGTGACGGTCTCCACGGTGCCCGGTTCCGGCCGCCAGTAGCCGGGGGCCCTGTTGATCCAGTGCCGGACGAAGACGTCCGGGGAACCGTCCCGGGCCGGATCGACCATCACGACCAGGCACCGGGGGACGGCCGGGTCGGGGGCGGCGGGCCGCTCCAGGCGCTGCCGGCAGCCGGCGAGCGCCTCCGGGGCGCCGGGGATCCCGGCCCGGGCGTCCCCGGCGGCAGCGGCGGGGTCTCCCACCGCCCACCGGTCCACCCATCGGCGCAGCGGTGTGCCTCGCTCGGCGGCGAGGACGGCGACTGCCTCGACCAGGACGACGGCGGCCGGGAGCCCGTCGGCACGGGCGGCCATGTCCTGTGCGTGGTCGAAGAGTTCGGCCGGTGTTCCGCTGTCCGGGAACTCCCCGGGCAGCTCCTCGGCGAGGAGGGCGCGCAGCTGTGCGCCGTCGATGTCGGCGGCCTCGCCGAGCAGTCGGCGTGCCTCGCGGGCGACGCTGTCGGCGAAGACGGGCGCGGGCCAGGGGCGCGGCCGCTCGTCCTCGGTCCGGATGCCCGCCTCGGCGGCGATCCGCTCGGCGTCGTCCTTGCCGGAGACGGCGCGGATCGCGTAGATCAGCGCCTCGGGGCCGCCGGGCCGGTGGATCACCTTGCGGACCACATGCATCATGTCGATGCGGGGGGTGCTGTCCGGGTAGGTCAGTTCGATGTCGAGCCGGTACGCCACGGCGCCCACGAACTCGATCCGCTGGGTCCGGTCCTTGACGCATTCGAGCAGGGTCAGCTCATCGACCAGGGTCTGTGCCAGGTCCGGTCCCAGGTGCCCGTGCGGGACAGCGTTCATCGCCGACCATCCCCCGCCCAGTCGGTCCAACTCACATGGCTGAACGCGAAGTTACCACGGTTGAATCTTCGGCAACCAGGATCTTGCGGGCTGCAACCGGGGTCTTGTGGACTATGGCCGGGCCCGCCGGAACGCCAGGTCCCGTTCGCGGACCGGGCCGCCGGGGCCCGCCGAGCGGAGCACCACGTCCAGGGCGCGATCGGGGTCGGCGGCGTACAGGGTGCTGAACCAGGCCATGTTGGCCTCGACGACGGCCCAGTCGGCGGTGCGGCCGGGCCGGCTCATCCGCCCGACGTCCACGACGACGGCTCCGGGCAGGGTGTGCCCGCACTCCTCGGTGAGCCGGTGGGCGAAGGCGCGTACGGCGGCCTCCCGGGGGTGGCCCGCCAGCGGGGCCGCGTCGAGCTGCCCGTACCGGGCGTACTGGGATCCGGTGCGGATCTCGCCGTCGAGCAGGAAGAGCCTGAACTCGTCCTCCCAGGTGACGACTTCGCTGACCTGGACGAGCGGGTCGCCGGAGCCCGGCGGGGGTGGCGGGAGGGAGGCGCCGTCCGGGTGGACGGCGGCGGGGAAGCTCTTGTCGGTGGGCGGTTTCACGAAGAGCGGGCCGGTGCGGCGGCGGGCCTCGGAAAGGGGCATCCGGCGGACGCTCCGGCCGGTGAAAGCGGCCGGAAGGGCGTCCAGCCACCCGTCGTGCGGCTCCAGGAGCGCCACGCCGAGCGGACCGGCGACGCGGTCGGCGAAGCGCGGGCCTCCGTAGTAGTGCCCGTCCCGCCTTCCCCGGTACCGATCGGGGACTCCGCCGGCGGGCAGCACGGTCACCTCCATGCCGCGCCGGCGCGCCGCGTCGGACAGGAGGGAGGCCGTGCCGGAGCGGTGCGGCGCGAGCGCCAGGAACCCCGGTCCTGCCGGTCCTGATGGCATACGGCCGCTCCCCCGCCCGCCGACCGCGCCGTCAGTCCAGGAGGACGGGGAAGGCGGCCATGTCGTTCTGTGTCATCACCGGAAGCTTGGTGATCTCCTCGTCCGGAATGGCGAGGCGGAGTCCGGGGAAGCGCCCGAACAGGGCGGGCAGTGCGATGCCCGCCTCGACGCGCGACAGGGCCGCGCCGGGGCAGATGTGCGGGCCGTGGCCGAAGGTCATGTGGCGGCCCCGCGTGGGCCGGGTGATGTCGAAGGCGTCGGCGTCGGGGCCGTGCTGCTCGGTGTCGCGGCCGATGGCCCGGTAGGAGATGACGACTCCCTCGCCCTTGCGGATCACGTCGCCGCCGACGGCTATGTCCTCGGTGGCGAACCGCATCAGCAGATGGGTGGTGGGGGTGTCCCAGCGCAGCGTCTCCTCGATGACCGCGTCCCAGCCCGCCTCTCCGGCGAGCACCTTGCGGAGCTGGTCGGGGTGGGAGAGCAGGGCGCGCACGGCGTTGAGGACGAGGCCGATGGTGGTCTCGTGCCCGGCGGCGACCATGGCCTTGAGGTTGCCCACCACCTCCTCCTCGGTGAGCGGCTCGCCGCCCTCCTCGGCCAGGATCAGCGCGCTGGTGAGGTCGTCCGTGGGCCGGGCGGTCTTCTCCCGTACGAGGTCGGTGTAGAAGACGTCCAGCTCGGCCAGCAGCGCGAGGCGTTCGTCCTGCGGGGTGAGCATGGAGAAGAACGCTTTGTACTGCCTGGTCAGCATGGCGTGCTGGGACTCGTCGACCCCCATGAGCATGCCGACGACCCGCATCGGCAGCGGCTGGGCGAACACCGCCTTCAGGTCGACGACCCCGTCCTCGCCCCGCGCGGCGTCGAGGGCGTCCAGCAGCTCCTCGGTGAACTTCTCGATGTCCGGGCGGATCGCTTCGAGCCGGCGCGGGGTGAGCGCCTGGGAGGTCTTGGTGCGCAGCCGCCGGTGCTCGGATCCGTCGACCGTGAACATGGACCGCCCGGCGTCGATCATGCCGATCAGCGGCCATGCACGTGTCACCACTCCGCTCTGCCACAGCCCCCAGGCGTCGATGTCCTTCACCAGCCTGGGATCGACGAGGAGTTGGCGCCCCTCGGCGTGCCGGGTGACCGTCCAGGCGGGTACACCGAGCAGGTCGATCCGGGCGAGGACCCCGGCGTCGCGCAGCCGTGCGGTCTCGCCGTCCAGGTCTTGGACCATCGGGTCGATGGTGATGGTCCCGGCGCTCGGGTCTGCTGGTGCGGCTTCGGCGTGCGGGCAGTTCACAACGCGTCTCCTGTCGTGCGTACGGGGGTGAAGCGGACGGGCAGCGCGGTCGTGCCGCGCAGGAAGGCGGACGGCCGGCGGACCAGTTCGGCGGCGGGGACGGCCAGTTCGAGGTCGGGCAGCCGGTCCAGCAGCACCTCGATGCCGGTCCGGGCGATGATCTCGGCGATCTCCTGGGCCGGGAAGGGGCAGCGGTACTCACCGTGGCTGAACGCCAGGTGCGCGCTGTTGCCACCCTGCCCGGAGCGGACGGCGGAGGCGGTGACCTGCTGCCGGATGTGGGGGTCGGCGTTGGCGGCGCCGAGGCCGAGGAGCAGCATGTCGCCGCGGGCGATGTGCTGTTCGCCGAGCCGGGTGTCGCGCGCGGCCCAGCGGCCGGCCAGGATCTGGGTGGGACCGTCCTCCCAGAGCACCTCGTTCATGGCCTCGGCGACGCTGTGCCGGCCGCCGGACAGGGCGTCGGCGAACTGGTCCTCGGTGAGCATCAGCCGGGTGGAGTTGCTGATCCAGTCGGCGGTGGTCAGGTGCCCGGCCGCCGTGACGGCCATCAGGTCGAGCGCGTACTCCTCGTCGGTGAACGGTCCGGGGTGGGCGAGCATCCGGGAGGTCACGTCGTCGCCGGGCACCGCCCGCTTGGCCGCGACGAGCCGGTGCATGTGTTCGCCGAAGCGCTGGTGCGCCTGCTGGGCCCCGGGTCCGCCGTCGGCGAGGTCCTTGAGCACCCGGGCGATGTCGGCGCCCTCGTCGTCGGGGAAGCCGACGAGCCGGGCGAGCACGAGGACGGGCAGCGGCTCGGCGAACTCGGCGACCAGGTCGGCGGTGCCCCGGCTGCACACGGCGTCGATGAGCCGGTCGGCCAACTGCTCGCAGTGCTGCCGGATCTCGAAGGGGTCCGCCCCTTCGAGCGCCGGTACGACCATGTCGACGTGCCGCCGGTGCTCGGCCCCGGCGGTGAAGTAGATGGACGGCATGGGGGTCCCCACCATGGGCAGCAGCGGCCAGTCGGCGGGGATGTTCTCCCACTGGTTCCACAGCGAGACGTCCCGGGGGTACAACTCGCCGTCGCTGGTGACCTGGTGGAGTTCCCGGTAGCCGATCACCAGCCAGGCGGGAAAGCCGCCGGGCAGCTCGACCGGGACGACGGGCCCGTGTTCGCGCCGCATCGACCGGTAGAGCACCTGCGGTTCGGTGGGGAAGCCGGGCCCGCCGAGCGCGACGGCTCCCTTGCCAGCGCCCATGGGGCAGCCTCCGCCGGCACCGGCCGTGGACGCGGGCGTGGCGGACGAGGGGTTCGGCATCGTACGGACTCCAGTGGCGACGGCTTCGCGCGTTGTGACCATACGATCAACGCGGAACCACTATAAGGAGGTTCCGTGAACCCTTGGGCCCTGTTCACGCATCTTTGATCACAGGATCGGAGTCGGCGGGGTGAAGGCCACCCGGACGCTCCACTCCCCGGTCCGGAGTGTCAGTCCGTCCGTCAGGTCCTTCGACCGCTCCAGGTCGGTCAGCCACAGGTTCACGGCCGAGCCCAGGAGCACCGGGTCGAGCGCGGGCCGCCGGGCCCCCCAGGCGCGTTCGGTGCGCGCCTCCAACTGCCGCCCGCCGCGCAGCTGGACGAGGCAGCGGGTCTCGTCCAGCCGGGCGACCAGGACGTTGAGGTTCTCGTGGCGCAGGGCCGCGTCCGCGATCCAGTCGAGCGCGGCCACCTCCGCGTCCGCGACCGTACGGGCCAGCACCTCCGCGGCGTCGGGCCAGTGGGGGTGGTTCTCCTCGGTGGTGACGGCGTAGAAGCCGAGCGCCCGGGTGTGGTGCCCCTCGACCAGGGGCCGCCGCTGGATCTCGACGCCCCCGGCGTCGTGGGCCCCTGTCACGTCGTACGCCGTGACCTGCGCCCGTCGCTCCGGTTCTGGCTCAGGTACGGGGAGGGGCCGCGGCACGTCCGGGGGCACCCGCACCCCGTGCTTGGCAAGGAACTTGTACATCCGGGCCCGCGTCACCTCACCGGAGGTATCGACCGACGCGAGCTGTCGGTCGACGACGGGCCGCAGCGTCGCCGGGTCGTGCCGGCGCGCCGCGTCCAGCAGTTGCGCGAGGACGTCCCCGTCGGGGTCCAGGCGCGGCGCGCCGCGGGCGAAGGCGGCGGCGGGAGAGAGCGGGTCCAGCTCGTCGAGGCCGGTGGCCGCGAGCAGCGTGACGCGGTCCGCGGCGGCCGAGTAGAACGACGTACTGCCGTGGTCGCCGACCACCCAGTCGCTGGCCACCACCGCGGCCCGCCAGCCCTCCTGCGGCGGAATGACCATGAGCCCGGCGTTCATCGCGGGCCTGAGTCGCTCCAGCACACCGGCGCGGGTGTGCCGGGCCCACACGTTGGGGTGGAAGACGGCCGCGACCGCGAACTCGTCGGCCGGGAGCGAGGTGACCAGCCGCAGCGGCAGCTCCGGATGGCGCCCGAGCAGCGAGTGCTCGCTCCAGGTGGAGTGCACGACGACCAGCCGCCGCCCGTCGACCGCGCCCAGCCGCGAGCGGTACCGGTCCCGCTGGGACATGCTCTCGGTGATGCGCTGGAAGCACCAGTCGCCGACGGCCAGGGCGTACGGCGCCGCCTCGGGGCAGATCTCGGTGAGCCGGTCGATCTGCTCCTGGTGGGAGACGCCGATCGCTTCCGGGACGACCTTTCCCCGCCACATCAGTTCCCGGCGCGACAGCCCGGCGGGGGCGAGGGCGTCGCCCGTCGACTCGGTGACGAGGCGGTTGTACCCGGCGCCGTGCGGCAGCACCATCAGCGGGGCGTCGAGCCGGCGCATCGTCGGATGCACCGAACAGCTCAGGGCCAGATCGAAGTGGCGCCGGGTCGCCTCCTTCCAGCTCAGCACATGGCCCCCGAGGCCGGAGAGGTAGGAGTCGAGTCCGTCGCCGAAGGCCGATCCCGGATTGACCGTGTAGTACTTCTCGATGCCGTCCTCCCTGCGCAGCAGATGCATCACGTCCGCCACCCGGGTGGCGGACGTGAGCGTCCGGGCCACTCCGAGCACCTCAGCCTTCGGCGCGTCGTAGGTGTTCCAGCGGGACGCGGCCGTCCGGCCGGAACGACGGAGCCAGCCGGACGGGCGGCTCAGCAGCGATGACACCGAGGACAACATGGCTCCGGAAGGAGAAGAGGAACGGAAACAGGGAGAAGGAGAAGGAGAGGGAGAAGAAGGGGAGGCGGAAAGGCCGGAGAGGCGGGAGAGGCGGCAGAGGCGGCAGAGGCCGGCGGGCCTGGTCTCAGCCCGAGCCGTCCGCCGGCGGCCTCAGCCCCATCGACTGCCGCAACGCCCGCAGCTTCTCCTCGTACGCGGCCCGCAAGGGTTCTTCCTCGGCCCGCTCGGCCAGCGAGGCGAGCAGCGCGAGTGCCTGGTCGAACTTGGCCAGCTGCCCGAGCTCCGCCGCGCCGTCGGCCGCCGCGACCGCCGCGGCCACGGCCCGGTCCGGCTCGCCGAGTCCGGCGAAGGCACGGGCGCGTACCAGGTCGATCCGCGGCAGCATGGGATCGTCGCCGGCGGCCCGGGCGACGTCGGCCGCCGCGTCCAGGACGTCGAGGGCGGCGGACCACCGCCCGTCGGCCGCCAGCGCCTGAGCGACGTTGTAGCTCTGCACGGCGACCCCGTGCGGGTCCGGCACCGCGCGGTTGGCCTCCAGCGCGCGTTCGAACAACTCACGTGCCTCATGGGGCTGTTCGCGAGCGAGGGCGATCAGACCGCGGGTCTCCCACACCACGCCGCTCAGCCGCGGGTCGGCGGCCAGGCCCAGCAGGTCGGTGGCGGCGGTCAGTTCGGCGTCCGCGTGGTCGAGGTCGCCCAGTTCGTACGCGGCACGGGCCACCTGGTTACGCATCCGGATCTCCACGTCGGGACGGGAACCGTGCTGGGCCGCCTCGATGCCGAGGCGGGCGGTCGCGACGCATTCGGCGAGATATTTGCGGCTGTGGTAGAGCGCCCACAGCGACTCGCACAGCCGCCACACGTCCTCGTACCACGCGTGCTCCGCCGCCGTGCGAACGACGTACTCCAGGTTGACGCGTTCGGCGTCCAGCCAGTCCAGTGCGTCGGACCGCCTCACGAACAGTGGTTCTTTCGCCGAGAGTTGAGCCAGGGTCCGGACCGGCGGCGGCTGGATCCTGAAGCGGTCACCGAGCACCAAGCCGTCCGCGTGCGCCGCCGCGTCGCGGTAGTAGTCAACGGCGAGCCGGAGGACGGACCGCCGCACTTCCTCGGGCAACGCCCGTGCGCGCAGCCGGGCATGGGAACGCGCCACGTCGTGCAGCCGGCAGCGCCGGGGCCGGTCCGGCGACTCCACCAGAACCGCGAGCCGGGACGAGAGGAGCTCGCCGAGCGCCTCGTCGACCCGGACCGCACCGGCGGCCCGCAGCAGATCCGTGGTGGCGGTCGTGCCGGGCAGGATTCCGAGCAGGTCATAGAGCTGCCGGGTGTGCTCGGACACCTCGGCGACCACCGAGTCCAGCACCGCGTCGACCGCCTCGCCCACGCCGCCCCCGCCCTCCTGAGATCCCTCGCGCGCACCCATGGCCGCCGCCCTCTCCTCCCGTACGCCGTCGGCGCCCGCTCCGGGCCGCCCGGCTGCCGTCAGATCACGTACCACGTCGTCGAGGGTCAGATGGGGCCGTGCCGCCAGCCACTCCACAGCGGCCCGCAGCGCCAGGGGGTGCCCCGCGCACAGCCGTACGACATCGGCGGCGGTCTCCTCGTCGGCGTCCGCGTGCCAGCGGCGTACGAGCTCCGTCCCCGCGGCCTCGTCGAGCGGGTCGACGCCGATCAGCACAGCCCCGTCCATCAGCAGCGACGGCAGGGCCCTGCGGGCGATCACCACGAGCAGCCCCTGCGGCGGCACGAGCGCCCGGGCCTCCGGGGCGTGCTGGGCGTTGTCCACCATCACGAGGAGCCGCTTCCCGGCGGCGACGCTGCGGAAGAGCGCCGTGCATTCGGCGAGTCCGGCGGGCACATAGTCCTTGCTGACCCCGAGGGCGCGCAGGAACTGGCCGAGGACCGCGGCGAGATCGACCACCCCGTCCCGGCGGAGGTCCTCCAGGTCGACGTAGAGCTGCCCCTCCGGGAAGAGCCCCTTCAGCTCCCGTACCACGCTCTGGGCGACGAGCTGCGTCTTGCCGACCCCGCCGACGCCGGTCACGAGCAGCATCCCCGGCTCCGGTTCACCTGCCAGGGCCACGGCGGCGTCCCGCAGACCGGCGAGCTCCTTCGTCCGGTTGACGAACACCCGGCTGGGCGGAGGCCCTTGGCTCGGCGGGACGGCAGGGGGCGCCTCCGGCATCCGCAGACCCTCGATGTGGTTCGCCATCAGGACGGGCCCGACGATGACGGCGTCCCCCGACACCGTGTTGTACGCCGTGTGGTGCGCCGCTCCGCCGCCGTCGGTACCGAGGCTGCTCAAACCCGTCTCCTTCCACCGGTACGACCCACCCTCGCGCAGGCGAACGCGCCGGTTCCCTTCCCGGCTTCCGTGTTCCGGAACCCGCCCCGGCCTCGCACTGTAGTCCCGCCGCTCTACGATCGGGGGCGTGTGCGCAGACGTCATAGTTGCCGAGGACGACGAGAAGCAGGCCGAGCTCGTACGCCGCTATCTGGAACGGGAAGGACACGCCGTACGGATCGTGGGCGACGGCCTCGCCGCGCTCGACGCCGTCCGGCACCAGGAGCCCGACCTGCTGGTGCTCGATGTGATGATGCCCCGGGCCGACGGCCTGGACGTGGTGCGGGTGCTGCGGGCCGAGGACCGTGAGCTGCCGGTGCTGATGCTGACCGCCCGCTCGACCGAGGACGATCTCCTGCTCGGTCTCGACCTCGGCGCCGACGACTACATGACCAAGCCCTACAGCCCGCGCGAGCTGATGGCCCGCGTCCGCACCCTGCTGCGGCGGACCCGGCGGCCCGCCGCCCCGGAGCCGGTGGTGGCCGAGGACCCGGTCCTGCGCGTCGGCGCCCTCGTGGTCGACCCGGAGCGGCACGAGGTGTCGGTGGGCGGCGGGACGGTGGAGTGCACGCCGGGCGAGTTCCGGATCCTGGCGGCTCTGGCGGCGGAACCGGACCGGGTGTTCAGCCGCCAGCGGCTGCTGGAGGAACTCCACGGGTTCGACCGCTACATCAGCGCCCGGACCGTCGATGTGCACGTCATGAACCTGCGCAAGAAGATCGAACGGGCCCCGCGGCGGCCGGAGCGGCTGCTCACGGTCTTCGGCGTCGGCTACAAACTCACCGACCCGGCGAAGGCGGCCCGGCGTGCGTAGGACGCGCGGTCACGGCGTCCGGGCGGAGCGGCCGGACCGGGCGGAGCGGCCGGGCCGGGCGCGGCTGCCGCTGCGCCGGAGCCTGTTGGGGCGGCTGCTGGCCGTTTCGGCGCTGGTGGCCGCGTGTTCGGTGGCGGCCACCGCCTGGATCGCCGTGCAGACCACTTCGGGCGCGATCAAGCAGGAGCAGGGGCAGAACCTCACCGCGGACGCCCGGATCTACGACACCCTGCTGGACTACGCGGCCCGCAACCCGACCTGGGACGGGGTCGGTGCGACGGTACGGGAGCTGGCCCGGGACTCGGGCCGCAGGGTCGCCCTGACCACGCAGAGCCGGCAGCCGCTCGCCGACTCCGCCACCGGGGAGACCGCCCCGGCGCTCCCGCCGCAGGCGTCCGCCGTGGTCGACCCGTTGTCCGTGGACACCGTCCTGGCGGCGCGCGGCGCCGACGGGCAGGGCACGGCGGCCGACCGGATCGACCCCCGCGCGGTGGGGCCGTTCCTGCTGTCGGCGGCCGACAGCAGGGCGTTGCGGCGGACCGCCGACGCCAAGGTGGAGTGCCTGAACCGGGCCGGGATCGCCTCGGACGTGGTGGTCGGCGCGAGCGGCCGGCCCCGGGTGCAGATCGTGGGCAACGATCCCGAACGCGCGCTGAGCACCCGGTGCGATCTGGCCGCGCTGGACACCCCCACCCGTTCGGAACAGAAGGCGCTCGACGCGCTGACCGAGCTGGCCGATGCCTGTCTGGAGCGCCAGGGCCGCGAGGGCGTCAAGCTGAACAACGACTTGTCCTGGGGTGATCCGGCCCCCGCGGAAGTGCCGGGCGGGGCCGGGCCGCTGGCGCCGCGTCCGGTGCCGGAGCCGACGCCGCGCGACGCCCCCGCGAGGGAGGACGCGCCGTCCGTCGTGCCGCCGGAGCGCACCGGGGAGAACGACCGGGCGATCGCGTCCTGCGTGGGCACGGCCCGGAGCGAACAGCTCAGCTCGTACGTGGCCTCCCCGGCCCTCCTCTTCATCGGCGACGAGGGCGGCGCGACCCTGCCCGGGTTCGACCTCTCCCCCGCGAACACGGCCAGGATCGCCGGTGCCGCGGCGCTCGTGCTGGCCCTCACCGTGGGCGCCTCGGTGTTCGCGGGAGCCCGGCTGGTACGCCCGCTGCACGCACTGACGGGAGCGGCGCAGCGGATGCGGGACGGGGAGCAGCCAGAGTCGGTGCCGGTGTCGGGTGACGACGAGGTCGGGCGGCTGGCCGCGGCGTTCAACGACATGTCCGCGCACCGGGCGCGGCTGGAGGAGCAGCGCAAGGCGATGGTGAGCGACGTCGCCCATGAGCTGCGCACCCCGCTGAGCAACATCCGGGGCTGGCTGGAGGCCGCCCAGGACGGACTCGCCGACCCCGACCCGGCGTTCGTCTCCTCCCTCCTGGAGGAGGCCGTGCTGCTCCAGCACATCATCGATGACCTCCAGGACCTGGCAGCGGCCGACGCCGGGGTGCTGCGGCTGCACCCCGAACACGTCGAGGCCCGGGAGCTGCTGAACCAGGTCGCCGCCGCCCACCAGGCGCGGGCGGAGAACGCGGGCGTCACACTCGCCGTCACGGCCGCCGCCCCGGACCCGGAACCAGCCCCGGGCCCGGGACCGCAACCCGCCTTGCGCGCGGACCCGGTCAGGCTCCGGCAGGCGGTGGGCAACCTGGTGTCCAACGCCGTACGGCACACACCGGAGGGCGGGCGGGTGACGCTGCGTGCGTACGCGTCTGACCGCGGTGACGGCGGGGACGGGACGGTGGTGATCGAGGTGAAGGACACCGGATCCGGCATCCCGGCCGAGGATCTCCCGCACGTCTTCGACCGGTTCTGGCGCGCCGAGAAGTCCCGCAGCCGCCGCACGGGAGGCAGCGGCCTGGGCCTGGCCATCGTCCGCAAGCTGGTCGAGGCCCACGGCGGCACGGTGGACGCGACGAGCACCGAGGGCGAGGGGTCGACGTTCGTCCTGCGACTGCCCTCCGGAACGGAACCTTCCGGCCCCTGATCGGATGCCCGTCTGATCAGACGCCCCTGATCAGACGCCCCTGATGGGATGACCACAGCGTTCTGACAGCTTCTTCATATCTCCACGCCAGCCTGGCGGCATGCCCCGTCTCCCCGGTGCGAACCGGCATCCGGGACCGTCACGGGGCCGAGTATGGAATGGAGCCATCCGTATGACCGCTTTCACCTCTCGCCTCACCCTGCGTGCCGCCGTCCTCGCCGCTGTCGCGGCCGGCGCGGTGCTGGTCCCGTCCACCGCCGCCTTCGCCGACGCCTCCCCGAAGCCGTCGGAGCCCGCCTCGGCCGCGCCGTCCCCGGAGCGGAGCAAGGCCGCCGCGGACGCCCCGAAGGAGGCCGCCCCGGCGGTGACCCCGCGCGGAGGCGTGGCGGCGGGCGACCGCCCGACACCCGCGCCGAAGGAGGCCGGCCCGGAGGAGGCCGCTCCGGCGGTCACCCCGCGCGGAGGCGTCGCCGCCGGTGAGCGCATCGCCGGCAGCGGCGACAACAGCACCACGGTGCTGGCCGGTTCGGTGGCCGGGGCCGCGCTGCTCGCGGGTGCGGGCACGCTCGTGCTGCGCCGCCGCTCGGCGGCGTCCGGCCACAACGGCTGACCCGCACGACTCACCACCGCTGACCGTGGCGCCGCCCCCCCCCCGGGCGGCGCCCCCCCCCCCCCCCCCCCCCACCCCCCCACCCCCCCCCCCCCCCCCCCCCCCCCCCCCCCCCCCCCCCCCCCCCCC